>JBILLY010000273.1:0-6325 GCA_044375835.1 Opitutaceae bacterium | reverse complement strand
CGCTGCGGCCGAGGGTGCGAAGGTGCTGTTCGGCGAGCGCGACTTTGCCGCGGAGCTGCGGGACGGAGGCGGAGCGGCGGTTCTGCGTGTCGCCGTAGCCGAGGCGCATCGTCCAGTTGCGCGTGAGGTTGGCGGTAAGCTCGACCTCGACGCCGCGGGTGTCGCGGTCGTTGGAGTCGTCGAGGCCGACGATTTCGTCGGGGGAAGGCGTGGCGCGGCCGGTGTTGAGCGCGGCGTTGACCTCGGTGCGGAGGGCGGCGGCGATGCCGGTGCGGTTGTTGCCGGAGGTGTTGTCGTAGACGACGACGGAGGCGTTGAGGCGGTGCTTGAGCAGGCTGAAGCGCAGGCCGAGATCGACGCCGGAGCCCTGGGTGGGGGCGCGGGCGTTGCCGTTGAGATCGGTGCCGACGTTGTCGGTGAAGAGCGCGGACTCCTGGTAGGAGGCGGTGACGCCGAGCCAGTCGGTGAGGTTGAAGACGCCGCCGTAGCTCGTGTTGGTTTTCCAGGTGTCGGCGAGGGACACGGTGGGCACGCGGGCGTCGTGGTCGAGGGGGTTGCCGGCGCGGTCGACGAAACGGAATTCCTGATACGGGCCGAAGGCGAGGACGGGGAGGTTGCCGGCCTGCTGCCAGTGGTCGCGGCTGATCCCGACGCTGGTGCGGAGGCGGCCCTTGAAGAAGGTGCCGAGGTGCTGGAAGACGGCGGTGCCGAGGGATTGGTCGAAATACTGGAGGCCGCCGGTGCCGTTGACGAAGTAGTCGAGCACACCGGGCGCGCGGGGGATCTTCAGGTTGTCGCCGTTGCCGTCCTTGAAGTAATACCACGGGGTGACGACGTTGTTGGCGAGGCGGGCGCCGATGCCGGTGAGGCCGCGGCGGGCGATCTCCTGCGGCGTGAGGCCCCAGTTGAAGTTCTTGATGCGGTAGATCTCGTCGCGGTGGTTGGCGCTGAGGATGAAGCGGTGGCTCGTTTTCCAAAATTCCGCGCTGTAGACGCCGATGAGGCGGACGGACCCGATGGTGTGGCGCTCGGTGCGGCGGGTGATGGTGCCGCCGATGAATTGCTGCTCGAAATTCGGGTTGGGGATCGTGCGCGTGGGATCGGCGGGGAACGCGGGGTCGGGCAGGCGCGGGTTCACGTCGAGGAAGACGGCGCGGACGTTGCCGCCGGCGATGTTGCCGTTGCGCGTGAGGCTCTGCGCGGTGCGCTCGTCCTGGCGGTTCCAGGCGAGCCAGACGTCGAGGTTGCGCGCGGCCTGGTGTTGGACGGAGAAATTGGCGGCGCTGAAGTCGTAGTCGACCTTGGCGTCGGGGCCGGCCCAGTCCTGCTTGAGCGGATACCAGGAGACGGGGATCGGCAAAATGGGGATGCGGTTCGGGTTCTGCGGATCGGTGGCGCTGGTGGCGGCGGCGCCCTGGACGACGGTGGTGATGCGGTAGACGGGGAAGGCGTCGGTGGTGCCCATCGTCTGGAGGTTGTAGAACTGGCCGCCGATCATGGTCCACGCGTGGTTGTCGGCGGTGGCGGTGGGCGGGGCGGCGAGGCGGGCGGTGCCGACGCCGTTGGTCTGGACGCCGGCGAGGGCGGGGTTGGCGTCGCGCGCGATCGTGCCGGTGCCGCGGACGTAGGCGGCCATCTGGTTGTTGAGCGCGGTGTGGCTGATGTGCGTGACCATGTCGCCGCGCTCGAAGGTGGCGTCGACGACGGTGCGGCCGGACTTGAACGGTTGCCAGCGGAGCGCGCCGGCGCCGGCGCGGAACTCGCGGCCGGTGTTTTCGTGCCAGCCCTCGAGGCGGGAATCGATGAGGTTGATGCGCGCGGCGAGCGTCCGGTCGACGAGCACGCGGTTGAAATCGAGCGTGACGCGCCGCGAGCCGCGGTCGTCGAGGCGGGTGGCGATGTCGGTGATGTTGCGGAATTGGCCGCGCTTGCTGGTGAGGTTGATGACGCCGGTGGCGTCGGTGTCGCCGTAGGCGATGCCGCCGGGGCCGCGGGAGATCTCGATGCGCTCGGTGTTGTAGGTGTCCTGCGGGGTATAGGTGGGGAATCCGTCCTTGAGCTGGCGGACGGAGGGCAGGCCGCGGAAGTTGATCTGGTTGCCGGAGCGGGCGCCGACGGGGGCGCCGACCTGCATGTTGTCGTTGTAGATGTTGTCGGCGCCGACAGCGAAGTCGGCGGCCTGGAAGAAATCGGTGATGCCGAGGTCGGAGAGAAACTCGGTGTTGAAGACGGAGATCGAGTTGGGGAGGTTGGCGAGCGACTCGTTGGTGCGGGTGCCGCTCATCGCGGTGGAGGATTCGTAGCCGACGTCGGCGGTGGCGGTGACCTCGAAGGGGTTGAGGGCGACGGGGTTTTCTTTTGCTGGCGGTGGGGTGGAGGGCGTCGCGGAGTGAAGAGAGATCGCGGAAGCGATGAAGAGGGGGAGAATGAGAGAGGGAGGGATGGAGATACGGAGGGACGGAGAGAGGGAGAGAAGGAGACTGAGGGACATGGGGCGGGGTGGCCTAGGGGGTGGCGGCCTTTTTGTTTTTTTTGGCGGTCGAGGCAGGGCGGGGGACGAGCGGGGCTTTGCGGTCCCAACCGACGGAGCGGTCGAAGAGCACGGCGTAGGGCTCGTAGCCGTGGCCGCGAAAGGCGAGACGGCCGATGCGCGCGATCTCGGTGTCGTAGGCGCGGCGCAGTTCGGCGAGGCGCGCGGCGTGGCGCGGATCGGCGGCGAGGTTGTTCAGCTCGTAGGGGTCGGCGGCGAGGTCGAAGAGTTCGTCGGCGGGGGCGAGGCCGTCGCCGGCGTAATACCAGTGGATGTATTTCCAGCCGGGTGCGACGACCGCGAGCGACTGCGCGGAGGGCGCGCCCCAGAAATTGAAAAGCGGCAGGTGGTCGCGCACACGGCCGGCGGGCTGCGTGAGCAACGGCGCGAGGTTGCGGCCGTCGAGGTCGGCGGGCGCGGGGACGCCGGCGAGTGCGAGGAGCGTCGGGGCGACGTCGACGTTGGCGGTGAGGGCGTCGCTGACGGCGCCGGCGTGGGCGCGCGGGAGGCGCGGGTCGTGGATGATGAGCGGGGACTTCGAGGCCTCCTCGTAGGGCAGGACCTTGTCGCCGAAGCCGTGGGCGCCGGCGCTGTAGCCGTTGTCGGAGGTGAAAATGATGACCGTGTTCTCGGCGAAGCCTTCGCGGGCGAGGGCGTCGCGGATCATCCCGACGGCGGCGTCGACGCCGGTGATGAGCGCGTAGTAGCGCGCGGCGGTGCGGTCGTAGTCGTCGATCCATTCGCGGTAGCCGGTGGCGGCGCGGCTGGTGCGGGACTGCGGGGCGAGGTGGCGGCCGTGGGCGACGCCGTAGTTGGGCGGGCGCGCGAAGGTGCGGCCCTCGTAGCGCGCGAGGTCGGCGGGATCGGGCGTGAACGGGAGGTGCGGGGCCTTGAAGCTGATCGAGAGGCTGAAGGGTTTGCCGCTGGCCTTGGCGTCGCGGAAAAAGTCCGCGGCCCAGGCGGCGTAGGCGCGCGAGCTGTGCGGGTGCGCCGCGGCGTAGCGCGCGATGCCGGGGTTTTTCTCCGTCTCGTAAAAGGTTTGCCCGGGTCCGCCCGCCCAGCGGTCGAAGAACGGCGCGATCGCCTCGAATTTTTCGCCCTTGAGATCGAAGCCGATTTTTCCCGCGAAACCGGTGAAGTAGCCGGCGGCGCGGAGGCGCGCGGCGTAGGAGGCGTCGAGCATCCGTCGGTCGAGGTCGCCGTGGTCGAAGTTGCAGCCGTGGCGGTATTCGTAGAGGCCGGTCAGCACGCTCACGCGGCTGGCCATGCAGATGGACGTGGTGTTGTAGTGGCGCGTGAAGCGCACGCCCTCGCGCGCGAGCCGGTCGAGGTGGGGTGTGTGGACATCGGGGTTGCCGTAGCAGCCGACGGCGCGCGCGGTCTGGTCGTCGGAGAAGAGGAAGACGAGGTTGGGGCGTGCGGCGGGGGCGACGGCCGAGGCGGCGACGGCCGGGAGCGCGGCGAAGACGCTCAGCGGGACGAAAACGACGGCGGACCGGAGGACGCGGCGGAGCCAAGGGAAATGGAACACGGAGGGAAGGTGGGAGCACACGCGGGCCGGCGCCGGGGCAGACCGGCGGCGGGGCGAGATGCGGGTTGGGGGTTGGGGTAAGGCGGAGATTCGAAACGAATCAGGGCGGGGTCTGGAGCGAAGCGATTCCGCGGGAAAGGGAGAACACTGCCCGGACCTCGGCCGCGGACAGCTCGCGGGAAAACACGGCGACGTCGTCGATGAAGCCGGTGTAGTTGAGGCCGAGGGTGAGGGCGCTCTGGGCGGGGTCCCAGTTGAACGTGTGCATCCAGCCGGCGGCGGTGCCGACGGGCTCGCCGTCGAGGTAGAGCGTGCCGCGGCCGTCGGCGCGGCCGGAGTTGAGCTGGGCAAACGTGATGAGCACATGCGTCCAACGTTCGCGGCTGAAGACGGGGCGGCGCACGAAGACCATGGGGCGCTCGGCGTCGGTCATCTCCTCGAGTTTCTTGTTCTCGGGATTCCAGAGTTTGGTGACGGGGAAAATGCCGTAGCGAAAATGGCGCGGGTTGTGGTCCTTGGTGAATTCGACGAAGAGAGCGCCCTCGCCCCAGCGCTGGCCGACGAACTGCACGGGGTCGCAGTAGCCGGGGGCGAGATCGCGGTCGGGGTCGAGGCGCAGCCAGAACGAGACGGTGCCGGCCCAGGGGCCGGCGCGGTAGCCGAGGTTTTCGGGGCCGCGGTAGAACACCTGTTGCTTGGTCTGGCCGCGGAACTCGAGGGCGCCGCCGTGGCGACCGGCGGCGGGGACGAGGCGGGCGAGTTCGGCGGCGGGCAGGCCGGGGACGGCGGAGGGGCGTTTGCCGCTGTCGATCGCGGTATAGACGCGGCGGTCGCCGCGGGCGAAGTCGGCGTCGGCGGAGGTGTCGAAGGAGGCGTGGAAGGCGAGGGCGGCGCGGAGCGTTTCCAGGCTCGCCGGTTGGGTTTTGATCTCGGCGGAGCGCGCGGCGGGCGAGCTTGCGACGACGGCGAGCGAGAGGGCGGCGGCGCGGACGAGGAGACGACGGAGCGAAGGGTGAGGGGGCATGGCGGAGGGCGGGGCGGAGGTCACAGACGGAGGAAGAGTTTGCGACGCCACAGCCACCAGCAGACGAGCCAGAAAGTGAGGCCGATGGCGACGCCGCGCAGCGTGGGTTCCCAGAGCGGGCCGGCGGCGAGGAAGATATTGCTGCCGAAGTGCGAACGCCAGAGAGCGGCGGTCCACGGCTTGAGCAGCTGGCTCAGGCAGTAGAGGGCGATGGAGTTGGCGCCGGCGATGACGAAGAACTGCGTCCAACGCGTCCAGCCGCGCATCTCGGTGATCCAATAGAACGCGGCGAGCATGAGCAGGCACCAGCCGGTGGAGAGCAGACCGAAGGACGGCGTCCAGATGCGCTTCACGGCGGGGATGAGGCCGAGGGCGTCGAGGCCGTAGCCGGCGACGAGACCGGCGACGCCGGCGAGCAGGAGACCGCGGAGCTTGCGCGCGGGGGTGCCGGCGCCGCGCAGCCACTCGCCGGCCATGAGGCCGAAGATCATGGTGGCGAGGTTGGGAATGAAATTGAGCGTCTGGTAGCCGCCGGCGTTGAAGACGAAGGGCTGGGCGCGGGGGAAAAGGTTGAGGAACCAGACGTCGAAGGCGTGGAAGACGTTGGCGTTTTTGTGCCAAGCGGCGGCGAGGTGCGCCTGGTGTTCGGCGGCCCAGGCGGCGGTCACGCCGGGACCGGGCGAGGCACTGCCGCCGTGGAGGACGAAGGCGAGCCAGGTGAGGCCGTAGGCGGCGCCGGCGGCGAGGGCCTGCACGCGGTATCCGCGATTCCAGCACAGGAAGAGGAGCGGGTAGCCGAGGCCGATCTGGGCGAGGACGTTGACGAAGATCCACTCGGTGGGCCGGCCGTTGCCGGTGGAGAGGAACACGGCGAGGGCGACGAGGAGCGCGGCACGGATGCAGGCGTGGCGAAACATCCGCGCGGTCGAGTGGCCCTCGCGCTGCCGGCGCACGTAGGAGTAGGCCATGGCCATGCCGACCATGAAGGTGAAGGCGGGCATGATGAGGTCCCATAAACTGCAGCCGACCCAGGCGCCGTGTTCCCACTGGGCGTAGACGGCGCGCCAGAACGCGGAGTCGGGTTGGGCCTTGAGGTGGAGCGCGGCGGTGCCGGCGAGGCCGAAGCCGCCGAAGGCGAGGCACACCATAATGAAGCCGCGGTAGGCATCGAGGCAGACGAGGCGACCGGACGGAGCGGCGGCGGTGGTAGCGGCGGTGGACGGCGAAGCGGCAGCGGGCG
>JBILLY010000551.1:0-4006 GCA_044375835.1 Opitutaceae bacterium | reverse complement strand
CGTGACGCCGCAGCTGAGTCTCTACGGCAGCATCAGCAAGACCTTCGTCCCGCAGCGCCAGCAGACGGCCGATCTCGACGCCATCCGCGCGACGCAAGGCGACCCCACGGCGCCCGGCTATCGCCCGCCGACCGTGATCCCGGTGAAGTTCCTCGCTGCCGACCAGGTCGGCCAAGGCTGGGAAGCGGGCACGAAGCTCGACCTCGGCGACGGCCGCCTGCTCGGCACCTTCAGCTACTTCGCCAACAAGGAGTCGGGCCGGCTCGACGTCGATACGACCAACCAGGTGCTCTACCAGCTGCCGGGCGCCACGGTCCGCACGCCGGGCGGCAGCACACGCACCGAAGGGCTGGAGACCGAGTGGGTATGGACGCCCCGTCCGACCTACCAGGCGATTTTCAGCGCGAGTTATTTCTTCGAGAAGAACGAGACCTCCAATCCTTCCGAGCGCCGCGAGGTCGGCTCGCACCTCGAGTCCGTGCCGCGCTACACCGTCGCCGCCTGGAACAAATACACCTTCACCACGGGCCGCCTGCGCGGCGCCTACGTCGGCGGCGGCGTGAGCGTGCTCGGCGAGACCTACGAGCATCCGAGCTGGACGGTCCCGATCGTGAGCGACGCCGTGGCCCTGGTCGACGTGATGGTCGGCTACGCGACGAAGGTCGGCACGCTGCCGGTCGACCTCCGCCTCAACGTGCGCAACCTCACCGACGAACACTATCTGAACGGCACGTTCCAATACGGCGAACCGCGCACGTTCATCGCCTCGGTCGGCCTGAAGTTCTGACGCGGAGCCGGTCGGAGAAAGCGCCGGCAGGGGCGCGCCGGCGCGCGATGGCGGGCGGCGCAAGGGGCTCAAGATCCCGGCGCCAAAGCCGATAACACGGGATGTTGCCGCCGTCCCCGCGGGGCCGGCCGAGCTTTTGCTCGGCTAGGTGCCCGAATTGTGCACGGTGGCCTGGTCCAACGATCGTTGCATGTTCCCGCCGTTCGCCGCGCTCCTCGCCCGTCTCGATGCCGCCTACGGCGAGGCGTCGCATTTCACCCGGCTGAAGGCGCGCCTGCTCGCGGCGTTCGCCGCGCTGCTGCTGGTCTGGGTGCCCTTCAACGCGGCCAAGGTCGTGTGGCTGCAGCCGCCCTACCTCGGGTGGCGGCTGGCGTTCAACGCGGTGATCATCGTCGCGGCGTGCCTCGCGCTCCGCTGGATCTGGCGCGGCCGGCCGGTGCGGGCGGGCAACGGCCTCGCGCTCGGCGTGATCGTGCCGACGCACCTGCTCGTGCTGCTGGCGCCGGAGTTTCTCCAGCCGGTGAGCACCGGAATCCAGCTGCTGTTGGTCGACCTTGTTTTCCTGCTGCTCGCGATCGCGTTTGCCTCGCGGGCCGTGGCCGTCGCGGTGCTGACGACGGTGGTCCTGACCCTGGCGGCGTTCCACGCGCGGGCGCTCGGCGCCGATGCCGTGCCCGGCACGCTGCGGGCGGCGGCCGACACCCTCGTGCGCGAGGGCACGCTGGCGCTGCTCTTCATGTTCTGCCTCGGCCTCACGCTCGCGTGGATGATCGAGGCCGCCAACCGCCGCAGCGAGCAGGCGCTCGCCGAGACGCGGGAGACGAACGAGAACCTCGGCCGGCTCGTCGAGGAGCGCACGCGCGCGCTGGCGGTCGCGACGGAGCAGGCGCAGGCCTCCGCCCGGGCCAAGGGCGAGTTTCTGGCCAACATGAGCCATGAGATCCGCACGCCGCTCAACGGCATCATCGCCTCGGCCGATCTCATCCGCCGCCGCTCCGACCTGCCGGCGGGCGCGATCGAGCAGGTGCGCGTCATCGCGGAGTCGGGCGACCTGTTGCTGCGGCTGATCGACGACATTCTGGACTGGTCCAAGATCGAGGCCGGCCAGCTCGAGCTCGAGCGCCACGCCTTCGAACTCGCGCCGGTGCTGGCCGATACCGTCGCGTTGCTCGGGCCGCGCGCCTCGGCCGCCGGCATCGCCCTCAACTACTCGCTCGCGGCCGACGTGCCCCTCTACGTCCGCTCGGACAGCCACCGCCTGCGCCAGATTCTGCTCAACCTCGCGGGCAACGCGGTGAAGTTCACGCCCTCCGGCGGCAGCGTGGCGATCAACCTCACCGTCGTTCCCGGCGACGGCGGCGCCGCGGACCAGCCCGCGGCGGTGCGTTTCGCGGTGGCCGACACGGGCATCGGCATGGACGCGGCCACGCAGGCGCGGATCTTCGAGCGCTTCACGCAGGCCGATTCTTCGACCACGCGGCGCTACGGCGGCACCGGGCTCGGGCTCGCGATCTGTTCCAATCTCGTGCGCCTGCTCGGCGGCCGGCTCGAGGTGGAGAGCGCGGTCGGCGTCGGGTCGGTTTTCTCCTTCGTGATCCCGCTGCCCGCGGCCGCTCCCGCGAGCGTGCCGGCCGTCGTGCCGGCGCCGGTGGCCGCGCAGCTCGGCCTCGCCGTGCTCGTGGCCGAAGACAATGCGGTGAACCGCAGCCTCATCGCGGCCCAGCTCCGCCAGCTCGGGTGCCGCTGCACGCTCGCCCACGACGGCGTGGAAGCGCTGGAGAAACTCGCCGCCGGCCCGCTGCCCGACGCCGTGTTGATGGATTGCCACATGCCGCGGCTCGACGGCTGGGAGACGACCCGGCGCCTGCGCGCGTGGTCGGGCGAGGCCGACGCGCACCGCCGCGCGGTGGCGCGCCTGCCGATCATCGCGCTCACGGCGGCTGCCCTCGCCGAGGAGCGCCAGCGTTGCCGGGATGCGGGCATGGACGATTTTCTGGCGAAACCGCTGCGCCTGTCCGAACTGGAGCGGGTGCTCGCCGGCATCGCGCGCCGGGCGGCCTGAGCCAGCAGCTGAGGCGGTCTCCTGCGGTTGATCGGGTCGGATCGAAGCGATCCGGCGGCGCCTTTCGGGCTGTGTCAGCCGCGCCACCGACCCTCCGGGGATGCTGCGGGCTGCCTCGCCTGAAATCCGCCCGCCCTCTTGCCCCGCTGCTCCGTCTCCAACGGCATGAGTCGTTTGGCTCAGCGGCGGGACGCGCGGGCCCCGGTGCCCCGGGGGGATTTCTCGCGGCGGCCGCAGAACGCCGTTGCGCGGCGGGCCGGGCGGCGATGCCGTCACCGGATGAAGATTCAATCCGCCCGTTTCGTGCAGAGTGCCGCCGGGCTGCGGGATTGCCCGAATTGGAACCGGTCGGAGTTCGCGTTGATCGGGCGCTCCAACGTCGGCAAATCGTCGCTGGTCAACCTCCTCACCAATCGGCGCGCGCTGGCCAGGGTCTCCGACCTGCCGGGCAAGACGCAGCTGCTGAATTTCTTTCTCCTCAACGAGGCGTGGTGCCTCGTTGATTTGCCGGGCTACGGGTATGCTGCGGTCGGCAAACACCGGCGGGCCGACTTCAACGAGTCGGTGGCCGACTACGTCGAGCACCGGTCGAACCTGCGCGAGGTCTTCGTCCTCATCGACTCGCGGCTGCCGCCGCAGACGATCGATCTGGAATTCCTGCGCTGGCTCGCGGGCGTGCGGGTGCCGTGGACGCTGGTGTTCACCAAAGCCGACAAGCAATCCGCGGCGCGCACGCGGGCGGCGGTGGCGGAATTTTGCGGCGCCGTCGCGCCGTGGGGCGGCGCCGATCCGCGGGCGCTCGTCACGTCGGCGGTCGACGGCACCGGCCGCGCGGAGATTCTGGGCCGGATCGCCGCGGTGCTGCAGACGGGGGCCGGCGCGCCGGGCTAGCCGCCGGCCTTATTTCTTGGCGGCGGGAGCGGCCTTCGCCTTCTCCTGCTCGGCTTTCTCGATCTTCGCGGCCTCCTCGTCGGACACGAGCATGTAGATGTGCGCGGTCTCGATCACGAGGGTGTAGTTGCGCTCGAGCGAGAAGCCGTAGGCCTTGATCATTTTCTGGTTGTTGTCGTTCAGCTTGGCCAGGAGCGCGTCGAGCTGGGTCTTGAGCTCCTTTTTCTTCTTCGCGTCCGTCTCCTTGTCGTGCTGCGTGCCGAGCT
>JBILLY010000271.1:0-6338 GCA_044375835.1 Opitutaceae bacterium | reverse complement strand
CACCGTTCCGCGATGGCTACCTGCGCACCATGCTCGTCGAAAAGGCGACCCTCCGGCACCGGGAGAGCTTCGAACGCATTCAGGAGCAGCGGGCAAATGCCCTGTCCTGGCTCCAATTGATCTCGCCGGCGATCGCCGCCGACACCTTCCTCGCGAAGGTTTCAAGTGGGGACGTCGGGCGCTATCAGGATTTTCAAGCTGATGCGCGTGCCTTGCTGGTCACCTTCGCCAAACAGCTCGGCCACGCGATCCTGAAGGGTGAACGAATCAGCGTGGCTGACTACGACCGGCTGCCGGCAATTCCGCCGCAAGGCGCGCCGCTCGCCGTCTCTCGCAGCGTGTTGCTGGGCAGTGCCGCAATTTTGCTGCTGTTTCTTGTCGGTATCTGGGCCCTGCAACGCACCCAGGGGGCCGGCGCTGGTGAACCGCGGCTTCGCCCCAGGCGTCCCGGTGACTGACCTCGACGCTGCTTTTCACGCGTTTACGCCCCGAACCAATCACTCACTTTATGCTCACGCTCACTTGGCTCACCCCGCATGCGGGCGATATCCCCGCTGGCAATGGCCGGAGCGGCCCGCTGGCGACGACTGACCTCTTGGGCGCGAAAGCAGACGCCGACCGCGTCGGCATCAAGCGCCACGGCCGCCTCGCCCACATCCTCACCGCCGCCGAACTCAGCCACACCGACCTCGAGAAACTCTACCTCGAAACCATGGCCGCCTGAGCCACCGCCCGCGAATCAGTTTCCTTCCATGAAAACCACCCGCCTCCTCCTCGCCCTCGCCGGCGTCGCCTTCTTCGCGACCGCCTGTTCGAAGTCCGGCTCCCACGACCACGACAAGACGTCCGCCCACGCCCACTCCGGGCACGTCCACACCGCCCCGCACGGCGGCACGCTCGTCGAAATCGGCGACCACGCTTACAACGTCGAACTCCTCCGCGACAAAACCGCCGGCAAACTCACCGCCTGGGTCCTCGACGCCCACGCCGAGAACTTCGTCCGCCTCAAAGCCCCCGCCCTCGCGCTCGTCGCCATGCCCGGCGGCACGTTCACACCGCTCTCGCTCAAAGCCGTCGCCAACCCCGTCACCGGCGAGAAAGTCGGCGACACCTCGCAGTTCGAGGTCGAGGCCGACTG
Organism: Opitutaceae bacterium; assembly: GCA_044375835.1. Classification (GTDB taxonomy): domain Bacteria; phylum Verrucomicrobiota; class Verrucomicrobiia; order Opitutales; family Opitutaceae; genus ER46. The sequence goes on along the minus strand of JBILLY010000271.1, from coordinate 5,200 downwards.
GCTGAAGACGGCCGGCGCGTTCTCCGGCATCTTCACCGTCGAGATCAACGGCACCGTCTACAAGGATGTCGCCTACCGCCTCGACGACGAGGCCCACGCCCACGGCGCCGGCGAGAAGAAGAAAAAGAAGCACACGCCCCACGATTCCCCGCGCGGCGGCACGCTGGTCGAGATCGGCGAGCACGAGTTCAACGTCGACCTCGTCCTCGACCGCGCCACCGGCACGCTCCACGCGTGGATCCTCGGCGCGCACGCCAAGGGCGTGACCGACGTGGCCAAGACCACGATGAAATCCTTCGAAGCGATCGTCACCGTGCAGGGCAAAAAACAAACGCTCGTCTTCCGCGCGGTGCCGCCGGCCGACGGTTCCGCGTTCGACGCGCAAGCCGACTGGCTCAAGACGGTCACGGAGTTCGACGGCATCTTCCCGCGGCTCGTCATCGACGGCGAAACCTTCACCGGCACCGCCTTCAACTTCCCCAAAGGGGGCACGAATCCCTGAACGCCCGCCCCGTCACATTCAAATCACCTGTATCATGATTTCCACTCCCATCCCCGTCACCGTGCTCACCGGCTTCCTCGGCTCCGGCAAGACCACGCTCCTCAACCGCATCCTCACCGAACGGCACGGCAAAAAAATCGCCGTCATCGAAAACGAATTCGGCGAAGTCGGCGTCGACAACCAGCTCGTCATCCAGGCGGAGGAGGAACTCTTCGAAATGAACAACGGCTGCATCTGCTGCACCGTCCGCGGCGATCTCATCCGCATCCTCAACCGACTCGCCAAACGCAAAGATCCGCTCGATGCCATCCTCATCGAGACCACCGGCCTCGCCGACCCGGGCCCCGTCGCGCAGACGTTTTTCACCGACGCCGATCTCCGCGAGAAATTCCGCCTCGATGCCATCGTGACGCTCGTCGATGCCAAGCACCTCGTGCAGCACATCGACAACGCCCCCGAGGCCAAGGAGCAGATCGCGTTCGCCGATGTGATTCTCCTCAACAAGACCGACCTTGTCGCCCCCGCTGAGCTCGACGCCCTGGAAAGTCGCATCCGCCACATGAACGCCGCCGCGAAGCTTCACCGCACCCGCGACGCCGTCATCCCGCTCGACCGCGTGCTCAACCTCGGCGGCTTCAACCTCGGCCGCGCGATGGACGTCGACCCGCAGTTCCTCGAACCCGAATACCCGTTCGAGTGGGGCGGCGTGTATGAACTCCCCGCCGGCACCGCGGAACTCGTCATCAACGAAGGTCCCGACCCCGAAATGGACGTCGCCTGCGTGCCGGTGAAAAGCCTCGCCGAGGCCGACCTCGCCGCCGCCCGCGAAGCCGCCGTGCTGATCTACTCCGATTGGGAAAGCGTCCTCCAACCCGGCGACGCCATTCTGCCCGGCGCAGCCTTGCAGCGCCTCAAGTTCCCCGCGTTCCCCGCCACGTTTCCGGTGCAGACCGCCCGCGCCGGCCTCTACGCCCTCTTCACCCAGCACCACCCCGACGAGTTCAACGCCGCACTCCATCGCGCCGGCGAGGCCCTCGCCCCGCAATGGTCCCACGTCTTCAAACCCGACCACGAGCATGACGACGAAGTCGCCTCCGTCGGCATCACCACGCCCGGCGACCTCGATGGCACGAAGCTCAACGACTGGATCGGCGAACTCCTCCGCACGAAGGGTAACGATATCTTCCGCATGAAGGGCGTGCTCGCCGTGCAGGGCTCGAACAAGCGCCTCGTCTTCCAGGGTGTGCACATGATTTTCGACGCCAAGTTCGACCGCGAGTGGCAGCCCGGTGAAGCGCGCGCCAACACCCTCATCTTCATCGGCCGCGAACTCGACCGCGAAAAACTCAACGCCGGCTTCAAAGCCTGCCTCGCGTAGAGCGCGCCACGGGCAACTTGCCCGCGTGTCCACGCCCGCCCATGCCTGCCTTCATCCCGCGTCCCTCCGACGACGGTCCGTGCTTCGATTCCCGCGGACCCGTGCCCGCCCACGCCCTCGCGATCAAGCAATGGACGCGGGAAATCCTCCGGCTCGACGACGCCGCTGTCATCACCGTGAGCGAGCTCGCGTGCGCCGATCCCGGCTGCCCTCTCGTCGAAACAGTCATCGCCGTCTTCGATGCGCAGGGCTCCCGCCGGTGGAAGCTGCATCACGCCCGCGCCGCCGTCACCAGACTCAACCTCCACTTCGCCCTCACGGCCCCGGCTCCGGTGGCACCAAGCACGCCTCCAGGGCCGCCCGCGCCGCCGCCTCCTCCAGACCCACTCCGATAAAAACCATTTCCTGTCGGCGGTCGCCGTGCGGCTCCACCCAGAGCGCGGCAATCAATTCCGGACGTTGGTCGCGCTGCACGCGCCCGTTCTCGATCATCGCCGCCCACCAGTAGCTGAGAAAATCATAACGCGTCGCGCCGCCCGCCACGGAGAGAAACCCCATCTCGTCAGGGCGCTCCTGTATCCAGAAATACCCTTTGGCACGCAACAAACCCGGCATCCCACCTTCGACGAGCGCGAAAAATTTCCGCGCCACGAACGGCCGCCTCGCCTGAAACCCAAAGCTGCGGATGCCGTATTTGAGTTCGTGCTGCGGGAGTTCGTTGCGGACAGCGGGCTTCGCGACCAGTGAACGCTCCGGTGCCGCCGCAGTGGCGGGCAGGAGCGCGGACAAGGTCTTCAGCCACGTCGCCGCGCGCAGCGTCACCAGGGCGTCGAAACGCACGCGCCCCAGCAGCAGCTCCGCCGCCACGCGCGAATGCTCGGCCCACAAGATCTCGGCCCGCGTGTTCAGGCTGCGGACGATTTCCTCCAGCTGCGCCAATTCGTCGGCGCTCACGAGATCGCACTTATTGAGGATGAGCACATCGGCGCACTCCGCCTGCTCCACCATGAGCTCAAACACCGGCCGCTCCTGACTCGTCAGCACCTCGCGGCCTTCCTTGCGGGCGCGATCCTGCTTCCACTCGCGCAAAAAAAACGCCGCGTCGATCACGCTCACGAGCGCCGACAGCGTCGCGAATTCGTCGAGGCTGCGGCGAAACGGATTCTTCTGCGCAAACAGATTCCCGATGCTGCGCGGCTCCGCCACACCCGTCGTCTCCACGAGGATGTGCTCGTAACCTTTTTCAGCGGCGGTCGCCCCGAGTTCCGCGATGGTCTCGGCGAGTTCGTCCTTGCTCGAGCAGCACACGCACCCGTTGCCCAATTCCACGATGTCACGGCTGGTGCGCGTGTCCGCGCCCGCGCGCACGACGGCACCGTCGATGTTGATCGCGGCCACGTCGTTCACGACCACGGCCCAGCGGCGGCCGTTTGCCTGCGTGAGCAGATGGTTGAGCAGCGTGGTTTTCCCTGCGCCGAGAAAACCGCAGAGCACCGTCACGGGCGGCCGCGCGGCCGGAGGCAGCGGCGTTGCGCTCATGCACCGCCCCTTTCCACGCGAGTCATTGTTCCACCGATCCGTCCGCCGAAGATCGCCGCCGCCTGCACGCCGTGGATCCGTGTCAGCCAGACTTCCTTGTCCCGCTGCCGCCAGAGCGCGGGCGTCGTGCCCGTCAGCGCAAACGCGTCCGGGCCGATGGCTTTGAGTTCGCTCAGCTCCTTGATTTGGCACGAGCACACGTCCTGAAACTCATCGAGCGCAAAGAACCCCACCGTCTCGTCGAGCTCCGCCAACGTCTCGACGATCTGCAGCTTGTAGGGATTGCCCGCGAAAAACGCCGCCGCCTGCGCGGGCGTTTTTTCCCAATGCTCAAACCGCCCGCACTCAGCGAGAATTTGCCGCATGTCACCCTCCAGCAGCGCGAGCTCCTCCGCCGTCGGCGGCACCGGCTCAAAGGCAAAGTCCCCGAAAAATCCCTCGCAGGTCTCGCCGCAATCGCCCGCGTTGATCTGTGGCCAGCGCCGCGCCACCGCCGCCGCGAGCACATGGGTGAGGAGATGGTTGACTTTGTGAAGTTCGGCGAGCGTCGGCATGAGGGCGTGGAGACACAGTAGCAAAGTCGTCAAGGGGGGGGGCTTGACGACTTCTGTATGCTGTCACTCGCAATGCCATTCCTACGCTTCCACCGCCCCGGCGCGACCCGCCGCCCGACTCTCCTCGGGCAAGTCGTCGCCTGGCTGGCGGTGGGGCTCGTCGGGCTGCTCGCTTGGCTCGCCGCCGATCCCGCGGCGCATGAGTTTTTCCACCCCGACGCGGCAGGCCATCCCGCGAGCGCCCACGATCATTCGGCGTGCGCGCACGATCACGCCGCCGACGCCGCCGGCTCCCCTTCGGCCGACTCGCACGACGAGCACCGCTGCATCGTCACCGCCTTTGCGGCCGGTGCGACCGACCTCGTGGTCGTCGCGCTCTTCGTTTTCTCCGGGCTGAACTTGGCCGCACGCCTCGTCCCGACCGTCGCGCACCTCGCGCGCACGGCTCCGTCGTTCCGGCATGCCCCAAGTTGCGGGCCGCCGGTTCGCGCCTGAGCCCACCTCGCGCCTAGCGCGAGCCTCCTCCCTCCGTCCGGGCTGCACCATGCCCGGATGTTGTCTTCGCGCCTCCGCGCCGCTGCGCGCGCCCGCGCCCCTCCTGTTCGATTTTCCATCCATCAACGCTCACCCGAGCTCACCATGTCTTCTCGTCTCTTCTTTTCACTCTCGCTCCTCCTCGGCCTCACCGCCGGGTCCATCGTCCACGCCCAAACCGCGTCATCCGCTCCGCCAAAGCCCGCCGATGAAGCCGTCAAACTCGACGCGTTCATCACCAAGGCCGAAAAAGCCGCCGCCTTCACGCTGCCGCTCGACGCCACCACGGCCACCGGCACGCGCCTCGGCCTCTCGCTCCGCGAAGTCCCCGCCAGCATCAACGTCATGACCCAGGAGGTCATCGCCGCCCGCGGCCTCCGCACCACCGTGGAAACGGTCAACTCCGTCGTCGGCGTGCAGGGCGGCCTCGCGGTGGGCTCCATCCCGCGCTACGTCATCCGCGGGCTCTTCGGCAATCAGGTCACCATCCTCTTCGATGGCGTGCGCATGAACACGCAGTCGCAAAGCGAACGCCCCGTCGATACGTTCAACCTCGACCGCGTCGAAGTCCTGAAGGGCCCGTCCTCCGTCCTGTTCGGCGAGGGCGCCATCGGCGGTTCGATTAACTACGTCTCGAAGAATCCCGATGCCCGGCCGCGCACCGACTTGTTCTTCGCCGTCGGCTCCTGGGAA
>JBILLY010000291.1:0-6005 GCA_044375835.1 Opitutaceae bacterium | reverse complement strand
GACGTCGTCGACGACGAGGCCGAAGGAGCGTTGGTCGGCCTGGAGGACGACGATGTTGAGATCGACGCGGGGCGGAGCGCCGGCGGGGCGGGAGCGCAGCTGCTCGTCGAGAAAGACGAGCGGCAGCAACTGGCCGCGGAGGCGGAAGACGGGGGCGCCGTAGACGTATTCGCAGGCGCTGCGGCCGCCGGAGCTTTCGTGGCGGACGAGTTCGAGAAGGCTGACCTGCGGGATGGCGAAGCGCTCGGTGCCGACGCGCACGATGAGGGCGGGGACGATGGCGAGCGTGAGCGGGATCTTGATCTTGAGCGCGGTGCCCTGACCCGGCGCGGACTGGAGGTCGACGGAGCCGCCGATCTTTTCGATGTTGGTTTTGACGACGTCCATGCCGACGCCGCGGCCGGAGACGTTGGTGATTTTCTCGGCGGTCGAGAAGCCGGGCAGGAAAACGAGCTGGAGCGCCTCGCGGTCCGAGAGCGCGGCGAGTTCGGCGGGGCCGAGGAGGTTGCGCTCGACGGCCTTCTGCCGCACGCGGGCGAGATTGATGCCGGCGCCGTCGTCGCCGATCTCGATGTTGACCTGGCCGCCCTCGTGGTAGGCGCGCATGACGATGCGGCCGGCGGGGCGTTTGCCGGCGGCGACCCGCACGGCGGGGAGCTCGACGCCGTGGTCGATCGAGTTGCGGATGACGTGGGTGAGGGGATCGCGGATGGCCTCGATGATGGTGCGGTCGAGTTCGGTGGTGGCGCCGACGGTCTCGAGTTCGACCTCTTTGCCGAGTTCGCGGGCGATGTCGCGGACGATGCGGGGGAACTTGGACCAGACGTTGCCGATCGGCTGCATCCGGGTTTTCATGACGCCCTCCTGCAGCTCGGTGGTCACGAGGTTGAGGCGCTGCGAAAGTTCGGCGACGGCTTCGGGGCGGACTTGGCGACCCGAGGCGAGCTGCATGAGCTGGTTGCGCGACAGCACGAGTTCGCCGACGAGGTTCATCAGGCGGTCGAGCAGGGCGACGTCGACGCGCACGGTGGCGGTGGCGGCGAGCGCGGCGGCGGACGGGGCGGGGGCCGACGGAGCGGGGCCGGGCTTGGCCGCGGGCGGAGGAGCGGACGGAGTGCCGGCAGCGGCGACGGGCGGCGCTTCGGCCGCGGGCGCGGGGTCGAAGAGTCCCCAGCCGGCATCGGCGTCGACGGGCGGCGGCGCGGCGGGCGAGGCGATCTCGACCGGTGCGACCGGTTCGGTCGAGGGAAGCGAGGCGGAGCCGGCGGCGGACTCGGGCGCGGGCTCGGCCCCGAGCCGATTGAGTTCCGCGATCAGCGGGGCGGTGTCGAGCGGGGCGTCGTCGGTGCCGGCGGCGGCGAGGTGCTGGAGCAGGGCGCGCAGGGCATCGGAGAGACGCAGCAGCGCGGAGATGATCGGCGGAGCGACCCGGCGTTCGCCGGCGCGAAGGAGGTCGAGCAGGTTTTCCCCGGCGTGCGTGACGCGCTGGATGTGCTGGAAGCCGAGACAGCCGGCGGTGCCCTTCAGGGTATGCACGACGCGGAAGATGTTGTTGAGCGTCTCGGCGTCGGCCTCGTTGCGCTCGAGGGCGAGGATGGCGCGGTCGTAGCGGTCGAGGCCCTCGAAGCTCTCGGTCAGCATGTCCTGCACGAACTGCTGCTGGAGGTCGGCGTTCATGCGACGGGAGCGACGGGCGACTGGACGACGCGGGCGACGGCGGCGAGCAGCTGGCCGGGGACGAACGGTTTCACGATCCACCCCGTGGCACCGGCCTGGCGGGCGCGGTTTTTGGCCTCGGCGTCGGACTCGGTGGTGAGGAGCAGAATGGGCGTGGTGCGGAGGTGCGGCAGGGCGCGCAGGTGGCGCACGAGGTCGATGCCGTTCATGCCGGGCATGTTCACGTCGGTGATGACGAGATCGACGCGGCGCTGGGCGAGTTGGGCGAGGGCGTCGTTGCCGTCGCAGGCTTCGAGGACGTCGTAACCGCCGCCGCGGAGAGTGAAGCCCACCATTTTGCGCATGGTGGCGGCGTCATCGACGGTCATCACGATCTTCGTCATAGCATCCTTTCTTCGGCGCGGAGCGGGTGGGGTTTTATTTTTTTCATTGCAGCAGATTTACCCAAGGGATTCGCGGAGGGGGCGGGCTCAGAAAAAGTCGACCGCGGCGCCGGCCGGGGAGAGCGACGGGAGCGCCTTGGGCTCCGGTGCGGTCCCGGCGGGGGCCGGAGCGGGTGAGGCGGGCGTGGCGGCGACGGCCTCGTGGATGGCGCGTTCGGAGGCCATCGTGTAGCGGCGGGCGTGCGCGGTCGCGATGCCGGTATCGGCGGCGGCCGGGACGCCGGCGTAGGTCGAGGTGGCGGCGGCGATCCGATCGAGCTCGGTGCGGGCGGCGCCCAGTTCCTCGTGAGCGGACGCGTGGACGCGGAAGCCCTCGACAATGCGCCGGGAGACGGTGGCGACGGCGGCGGATTTTTCGCCGAGGGCGGCCATGGCGCGGGCGCTGGAATCGCGCAGCGAGCGCAGATCCGCAGCGCGATCGCGCCACTCGACTTCCCGGGTGCGGATATGCTGTTCGCCGTCGGTGCAGAGCCGGCCGAATTCCGTGATGGTCGCGCGGACGCGGCCCGAGAGGTCGTCGAGGGCGCCGAGCGCCTGGTGGCTGACGGTGCTGATGCCGCGGGAAATCTCCGCCATGCGGGCGGCGAGCACCTCGAGTCCCGTGCGGCGGCCGTGTTGGATGGCCTGGATCTGGGCGTTGAGCGCGATCAGATGCATGGAGACGGCGAGTTCGGACATGGCCGCGGTCAGCGCGGCGGTCATCTCGCCGAGGGGATTGAGGCGGGCGAAACCGGCGGTGGCCTCGCGGACGGTGGCCTGGACGAGGCGCTCCGACTCGCCGAGGGCATCGAGCAGGACCTGCACGGTGCCGTCGCGGGCCGGCGTGGCTCGCGCGCCATCGCCCGCGAGATGGAATTTGTCGCCCATCTGCGCCACGTCGGAAATAATCCGCGTGAAGCCGCTCGAAACAACGTCCTGCGCCTGCGCGAGGTCGGTTTCGATCGCGACGAGTTGGGCGGACTGGATGCGGGCGAGGCGATGGACGTGACCGAGGTCGGCGGGGGTGGCGGCCGGAGTGGCGGCGGCGGTCATCTCGGCCAGGGCTTCGGAGAGATGGGCGGACTTTTGCGCGACGATGTCGTCCGACTGGAGGGCGACGACGAGTTGCCCGACGGTGTCGGAGATCGCGCGAGTCGCGGCGGCCAGCGCGGCGTCCTGGGCACGGCGACCGGCAAGCTGCTCCTCGACGGTGCGCAGGGCGCGGCCGATTTGGCTGCGCTTGTCGCGGGATTGCGCGCGCTGCTCGGGCAGCACGGTCTCGAGGTGGCGGGCGAGTTGCCGGAGCGTCTCCTGCATCGAATGCAAGAGGGCGAAGCGCTCGGCGAAAACGGCGCCGACCTTGTCCTCGATCTGTTCGATTTCGGAGGTGAGCGCGAGAAACATGGCTGCCATCTCGGCGGGCAACACGGCTGCCTCGATGCGGCAGAGAGTGCGGATGTGTTTCAGCGGCGCGACGACGCGGGCCCACTCGGATTGGAGGCGAAGGATGTCGTCGATCTGGCGGTCGCAGTGCCGCAGGTGTTCCAGCACGACCTCGAACTTGGGGTGACAGGACTCGATGTAGCCCAGGGTGGACTCGACGATACCGGCGGTTTCCTGAACCGGAGAGCCACGGCCGCCGCGGTCGCCGGTGGCGGAGAGCAGGACCTCGGTCTCGCGGACAAGTGAAAGGCAGAGGTCGGAGACCTCGGCGATGCGGTCGCCGACCTCCGCGAATTGCCGGGCGGTTTCCTCCCGGACACGGACGATCCGGGCGGCGGCCGAAGGCAACGTGGCCGCGGTGGTCCGGATCGGGCCCGAACGCGCGCGCGGGCGACGTGCCGACGCACGGAGCGTGCGGAGGCGGCCGATCAAGCGGGCGGCCGTGCGGGCCAGCATTGGACGGAGTGTATTCAAAGGGCGGGCGGCGAACGGCGGAGGGGGCGGGGCACGGCGATGGCGACGGTGGTGCGGGGCGAAGGAGCGATGCGGGAAAACCGGCGGGAGGCCTCGCGCAGTTGCGGGCACCAACGGTCCAAAGCGGCCCGGACTTGAGTTGATACCACCCAGCCGGCATCCGGTTAATCCCGAGGCGGATAGGTAGTCGTCCGAGGCCGCGTGCGTGCGGGAATACCCGAGACGCCGCGGGGAATTTTGTGGCGTCGGAGGTCGGGTTTCGCACCGTCGGGGCGCAGTTGGCCCGGGTGGTGGAATGGCAGACACGAAGGTCTTAGAAGCCTTTGCCGCAAGGTGTGCAGGTTCGAGTCCTGTCCCGGGCACCAATGGGGGGCGGCGCACGGCGCGGCGGACGCCCAGCGACTGGATGGCACCGCGGCCGACGTGGGTGTGCGCCGGATACGCGGCAGGTATACGCGGGAACGGAACTACCGCTTACCGTCGGACCGGGAGCGGCGCCGCGAAAATTGCGGCGTGACCGCGGAGGTCGCGCGCGCAACGCGCGCGGGGAGACCGGCCGAGGGCCGGGCGAAGAGGCAGGCGGCGACGCGGCGGGGGAGCCGCGAAATCAGGCGGCGAGGCCGGCGGTGAGGGCGAGGGCGCCCTTGGCGCGGTTGAGCACGTAGAGGTGGTAACCCGGAGCGCCTTGGGCAAGGAGATCACGGATCTGGGTGAGGGCCCAATCGATGCCGATGGTCTCGACGACATCGGTGTTTTCCGCGGCGACTTCGAGGCGGGTGATCAAACGGGCGGGCAGCGAGGTGCCGCACATCGCGGTGAAGCGCTGGATCTGTTTCAGCGAGAGCACGGGCATGATGCCGGGCACGATCGGGACGGTGATGCCGGCGGCGCGGCATTTCTCGACGAAGCGGTAGTAGATGGCGTTGTCGAAAAAGAGCTGCGTGGTGACGAAGGAGGCGCCGGCGTCGACCTTGCGCTTGAGGTTGTCGAGGTCGATTTCGGGAGACGGGGCTTCGGGGTGCTTTTCCGGATAGCCGCCTACGCCGAGGCAGAAATCGGGGTGGCGAGACTTGAGGAGAGCGACGAGGTCGCTGGCGTAGCGGAGGCCGTCCTTGTAGGGCGTGAAGGTCGTCTCGCCCTTGGGCGGGTCGCCGCGGAGCGTCATGATATTGCGGAAACCGCCGGCGTAGATGCGGTCGGCGACGTCGCTGAGCTCAGCGCGCGTGTGGCCGACACAGGTGAGGTGCGGCATGACGGTGAAGCCGAAATCGCGCCGGAGAAAGTCGCAGACTTGCGCGGTGCGGTCGCGGGTGGTGCCGCCGGCGCCGTAGGTGACGGAGACGAAGTCGGGGTTCATGCGCTTGAGCGCGGTCGCGGTGGCGCGGAGGGCCTCGACGCCGGCGTCGTCTTTGGGCGGAAAAAATTCGAGGGAGCGGAGCGGGCGATTTTGCGCGAAGAGATCGGAGATGGGCCGGTCGGGTGTCATGAACGAATCAACGCATAGGGAAGTGTTGATACGTGTAAAGCGAGGATTCCGAGCGCGCGCGACCGGCGGACGCGGTGTCGGGAGGTGGGGCGAGGAAAACGCGGAAAAGAAAAGGCGCGCCTGATGGCGCGCCTTGAGTGGGTGAGCGGGGCCGCCGGTGGCGACCGGCGGAGGGAGCTACTTCTTCGACTCGGGCTTCTTGTCCTCCGTCTTCGCGGGCTCGGGAGCCGGGGCGGGGGCGGGCTCGAAGAGTTCGTCGGCTTTTTGCGGGAGGCTGGTGAAGGTGTACTCGGAGATCTGGAACGCGCGCTTCGCCATGATCGCGTTCACCGGGGCGGAGGCGTCGCTGTGGGCGACGGCGGCAAAGACGGGACCGGCGGGGATCGTCTCGAATTCGGGGGCGAGCGGCTTGTCGTCCTTTTTCTCGGCGCCGGCGGCGTCTTTCTTGGCGAGATCGCTGAGACTGCCGAGGGCGGCGGGGCCGCTCTTGCCGTCCGTGGAGG
>JBILLY010000270.1:0-6367 GCA_044375835.1 Opitutaceae bacterium | reverse complement strand
GTGTTGGCCACCGTCGTGCCCACGATCGCGCCGTCCTCCACCCGGTAGAGCGCCTTGCCGCTGCGCTGCTCCCAGCCGTCGAGCGTTTTGCCGTCGAAGAGATTTACCCACCCCGCTTCCGCGGCACGGAGCGCCGTCGACGCGGCGAGAGCGCCGGCGAGCGCAAACAGGGAGACAAGACGCAGGGAGGAGCGGGCGGGGATTTTCATGGCGAAAGCGAAGGGAGGGACGCCGCCTTGTCTCGCCCGCCGCCACCCGGCCTTCAACCCCAATCTCCCGCCGCACCCGCCCAAGCCCGTAGTTTCTGCGCTCCGCTCGCGCCCGCCGCACCGATCCGCCGCGACGAACGCCCCACATCCGCCCTTCCCGGACCGCCGGCCCGTATTCGGCTTCTCACCACGCCCCCCCTGCCCGCCGCCGGCCGCCCCCCGCCTGCCAACGCCCGCCGCCCCACTCGCCGCCGCGCACCGCGCGCCGCGCGCGACTTGGACGTTGAGCGCCCGGCTTTCCGTGTTGAGCGTTCGACCCGCGGCGTCGCCTTACGCCTCTCGCCGTTGCCCCCGTTTCTTCTTTCCCCGGTTTCTTCTTTTCCCTCCGCACCATGCGCCCGCTTCTCGTCGCCACCATCGCCCTGCTCCTCTGCTCTTTCGCCGCCCACGCCGCCGAACTCCCCGCCGGCGTCCGCCGCGTCAAAGTCCTCAACTACCCCGACTGCCTCGAACTCTCCAACGGCGAAACCCGCGTCACCCTCGGCCACCACGTCGGCGGCCGCGTGCTCGAATACGAGTGGCGCGGCAAAAACGCCCTCTACCTCGACCCCCGGGAAAGCGAGTGGACGCCGGCGGGCGGCCTGCGCACCGCGCCCAGCGCCGGCCGCCTCGACATCGGCCCCGAGCAGATCATCCCGAGACGCGACGCGCTCTGGTCCGGCGCCTGGACCGCCGAAGCCATCGGCCCGCGCGCCGCGCGCCTCGTCAGCCAGCCCGACGCCGCCACCGGCGTGCAGCTCGTGCGCGAGTTCCGCCTCGCCGCCACCGGCACGCACCTCGCCTGCGTCCAGATCATCCGCAACGTCTCCGCCGAGACGAAGTATTGGGCGCACTGGAGCCGCACCTTCGCCGTCCACGGCGGCATCGGCGTCGTGCCGCTCACCCCCGAAGTGAAGCGCTTCCCCGCCGGGTGGGTGATGTATACCCCCGGCCCCGAACCCGCGATCCAGTTCAAGCCCGTCGATCCCAACGTTCGTGTGCGCGGCACGTTCCTCGAGGTCCTCGGCCCGCCGCGTTTCCCCAAGCTCGGGTTCGACTCCCACGCCGGCTGGATGGCCTACGTGATGCCGCACGGCCAAGCCTTCGTGAAACGCTACGCCTCCCCGCGCGACGCCGTCTACCCCGAGGTCATCGGCATGACGCTCTGCCTCTGGTATCCGCCCGCGACCACCGTGCCCGCCTGCGAACTCGAGCCGCACGGCCCGCGCAACACGATCCCGCCCGGCGGCAGCGCCAGCTACACGGAAAACTGGTATCTGCTCCCGCACGACTTTCCCGCCGCCGGCGCGTCGCTCGATCTGGAAAAACTCGCCGCCCAGGTCGCCCGCGCGACGCAGTGATCGCCGCCGCCGTCGGACTTCCGCGAACCGCGCGCAGCCTCCCGGACAGCAGCAACCAAGGGCCGGACTTTGCATCCGTGCCGCCGCCCGAAATTCCAAACCCCAACGGCCCTGCCCGCTCAGGGCCCGCGCAGAAACGAAACCAATTCGGCGATCTGCGCGGCGTCGAAAGGGTCGAGCAACCCGGCGGGCATCAGCGAAATTTTCGCCGCCTCGATCCCGGCGACGTCGCGTTCGGCGATCCGGACGGCTTGGCCCGGATCGAGGAGATTTTCCGCCAGCTGCAGGCCCTGCTCGGTGAGGTTGGTGATGCGGCCCGTGAGCCGGCGGCCGTCGCGCAGCGTGACGACCACCGTGCCGTATTGATCGCTGATCTCGCGGTTGGGTTCGAGGAGCGCCCCGAGCAAATCCCGCGGCGCGAGCCGCGCGGCGATGCCGGTGAGGTCGGGGCCGAGGGCGCCGCCCTCGCCCGCGACCGTGTGGCACGCGAAACAACCGGCGGCGGCAAACACGCGCCGGCCGCGCGCGGGATCGGGCCGGCCGGCGGCCGCCGCGAGTTCGCGCGACAAATCGGCGACCGTCCACGCGCGCGCCGGCCGCGACTCGCCCGCACCGGCATCGGGCGACACGTGGAGCGCGGCCGCCGCAGCCGAGAGCGACTCCCCGAGCGCCGCGCGCTCGGCTTCGGGCGAGGCGGCGACAGCCTCGCGGCGCAGTTCCCGCAGGAGCGCGGCAAAGGCCGCGCCTCCCCGCCACGCGGCGGCGCGATGCAGCCAGGCGAGGTAGTCGCGCCGCTGGGCCGCGGTGAACACCTCCAGCCGGGCGCGCAGGATCTGCGCGAGCTCGAGCTGGGCCTCGCGCGTGACGGCCGCCGCCAGCGCGGTGAAGCCGCGTTCGACCGCATCCGGCGCACCCAGCCAGACGAGCAGTTCGAGCAACGCGACGTCGCGGGCGCGCCGGCCGGAAGGAAAGTGCGGCGCGAGCCGCGCGATCCACGCGGTGCGCGCGGCGTCGTCGACGGGACCGCCGCGCGTGAAGGTCAGCGTCGCCACGCGCAGCGCCTCGTCGAGCAGGTCGTCCGCGAACGGCGCGGCGAGCTGGCGGGCAAGCCCGGCGAGCACCGCCGGCCCGTGCTCCCGCGCATCGAGGCGCGCAAGGGCGAGCAATGCGGGCAGGGCGGTGCGGACGTCGGCCTCGCGCACCGCGCGGTCTCGCCATGCCGCCGCGGGCTGCGCTTCGAGCGCGGTGCGCGCCGTCCGCCGCACGATCGGATCGGCGTGGGCAAGCGCGGGCCACGCCGCGGCGACGGCGGAGTCGTCCGCCCGGCCGTGATACTGCGCGAGCCGGTCGCGCAGAGCGGCGGCGGGTGACGCTTCGGCCGTCGGCGCCGACGCGTCGTCCGCGGGCGCGGCGCCCGTCCAGCTCAGCCGGTAGATCGCCGAGTGCATGCGCCTCCCGCCGGTGGCGATGTAGAGCGCGCCGTCCGCGGGGTTGACGCAGATCGCCGTCACCGGAAACGGCACGCCGCGCACGATCTCCTCGGCCGTCGCCGCGAAGGTCGCGCCCGCCGGCCGCAGCGTGAGCGCGAGGATGCGGCCGTAGCTCCAGTCCGCCACCCAGAGCGCCGCGCGGTGTGCGGGCGGAATCCGGGCCTCGCGGGGAAACAACACCGCCGTCGGCGAGCCGAGGCCGAGCGGCAGGAGCGTCGGCCATCCGTCGGGCGCGGTCTCGGGCACCTTGAACGCGCCGCGCCGCCAGCCGAAATCCGCGCCGCTCACCGCGTGCAGCACGCGGGTCGGCCGATACCACGGCAGGTTGATCTCGAACTCGGTGTCGGAGTCGAAGGTGAACACCTCGCCGCGCGGATCGACGGCGAGGGCGTAGGCGTTGCGCAAGCCCGCGGCGACGAGCTCCCACTCGCGGCCGTCGCGGTCCGTGCGGCAAATCCAGCCGCCGCCGAGCAGCCCGCGCGACTCGCTGCCGATCACGGCCGGCACCGGCGGCAGCAGCGCATCCTCGCCGAACAACCGCGGCACGCGGCTGCGCGCGAGCGGGGGAAGCGGCGTGGCGTTGCCGGCGAGGACGAGCAGCGAACGTCCGTCGGGCTCCACCGCCACCGCGTGCGGCCCGTGCTCGCCGCCGCCGACCGGAAACTCGCGCAGCCGCTCGACGTGGTCCAATTCGCCGTCGCCGTCCCGATCCCGGAGGCGGTAGAGGCCGGCGGGACACGTGGCGCTGCTCTGCCCCACGACCGCGTAGAGATCCTCGCCAAGCCAGGCGAGCCCGTGCACTCCGGCGATGGCGAGCGGCAACGCGCGCGCGGTGGCTTCGCCCGCGGCGCCGGCGGGCAGCGTCACGCGGTGGAGCGGGCCGTATTGGTCGGAGGCGATGAGCCCGCCGCGACGGCCGGGCGCGAGCGCGATGAACGAGCCCTGCGAGTCGCGGGGCACCGGATAGATGCGCTCGAGCGCGTAGCCCGGGGCGGTTTGCGGGGCCGGCGCAGCGAGCGCGGCGGAAAGCGGCATCAACAGGAGGGCGGGGAAGAGGCGCGGAGTCACGCGGCGATCTTTTTGGCGATCCGCGGGCGGGCGCGCGAGCGCCGTCCGCGGGATTGACGCGCCGCCGCGCCGGCAGAGGCTGGCCGCCCCCCACCGCGATTGCTTCGCGGCACCCCACCCCTCCGATCGTCGTCCGTCATGCCCTCGAAAAGCCGCGCCGCCGCAGTGTTCTTTCTCGCCCTCCCCGCCGCGCTCTCCGCCCAGGCGGTCGCGCCGGACTCGCCGCCGCGAGCCGCGCCCGCGCCGCCGGCCGCCGCGGTCGTCGAGCTGAGCCCCTTCGTCGTCAACACCAACAATGACCTCGGCTACGCCGCCGAAAACACCCTCGCCGGCAGCCGCCTCAACACGAGGCTCCGCGACACGGCCAGTTCCGTGTCGGTGTTCACGAAGGAGTTTCTCGACGACCTCGCGATCACCGACATCGCGCACCTGCTCGAATACTCGGTGAACTCCGAGATGGACACCAACTCGCAGGGCGCCTCCTCCGAGCAGAACCGCATCATCGGCGGCCACGCGCTCTTCGCCGGCATCCAGATCCGCGGGCTCCTGGCGAGCATCGGCATGGACTATTTCACGAGCATCACGCCCGCCGATCCGTATCGCGTCGGCCGCTTCGAAGATGCGCGCGGGCCCAACAGCATCCTCTTCGGCATCGGCGCGCCCGGCGGCCTGCTCAACCAGTCCTCGAAGATCGCCGAGACGCACCGTCATACCGGCGCGCTCCGCCACAGCCTCGGCTCGTGGTCGCGCAACCGCACCGAGGTCGATGCGAACCGCGTCGTGCTCAAAGACAAACTCGCCGTCTCCGTCGCCGCGCTGCACCAGGAAAACGGCGGCTGGCGCGCCTTCGATTTCCAGGACAAGGACCGCGTCTTCGGCTCCGTCACCTGGCGCCCGCTCCGCACCGTCACGGTCACCGCGATGGGCGAGATCGGCCGCGACATCAACGCCGTCATCCGCTCGTTCAGCGACGCCGAGCAGGTGCTCGCGTGGTATGACAACCGCGAGGCCCTCGGCGTCGGCGCCGTCACCTTCACGCCCAACAACACCGTGCCCACCGCCGCGCAGCAGCTCGTCGGCGTGGTCGGCCGCGACGGCGCGGTCGGCGGCACGGCGCACCGCTACACTTACATCGAGAACGACGGCACGATCTTCGACGCCATCGGGACGTTTTTCACCGGCAGCTACAACACCGCCACGGTGCGCGCGCCCGATGGCACGCGCGGCATCACCGCGCCCGTGCTGCGCATCCACGACCCGAAATTCTACCCGCTCAACGGCAACGCCGTCGGCCCCGGCATGTTTCGCGACCAGACGTTGCACAACTACACGTTCACCGCCGACTGGCAGCCGACGCGCAATCTGATCTTCAACCTCGCGCACAACTACCAGGAGACGCGCGCCGTCGTGAACCTGATGAACGGCAACGCGCCCATGCTGCGCGGCGAGGCCAACCGCACCCTCGGCGTCGGCGGCCCAGCCAATCCCTACGCGGGCCGGCTCTACTTCGACGGCACCTGGACGCGCGACATCCACTACGGCGACAGCCGCGAGTCGCGCCTCTCGGCCTCCTACAACCTTGAGACGAAATGGAAATGGCTCGGCCGCCACCGCCTTGCTGCGTCCGTCTCGCGCACGGACGTCAACGACCGCCGCGCCAACTCCTGGCTCGTGCTCGCGGGCCGGCCGTTCAGCACCGATCCGGCGAACGCCAACAACCGCGTGATCGTGCGGAATTATCTCACCGAGGGAAACCACGGCACCTACCGCGCCGGCGACTGGCGCTCGTTGCCGGCCACGCTGAACATCGGCGGACGCAGCTTCACGACCGCCTACGCCAACGTCGCCGCGGGCGGCGCCGACAACGGCGGCATGGTGCAGAAGATGGATTCCAAGATGATCGCGTCGCAGAGCTTTTTCCTCGGCGGCAAACTCGTCGCGACCTTCGGCTACCGCGACGACCGCGTGAAGAACACGCAGCTCGGCTACCTCAACGATCCGATCCGCGGCGACGTCGTCGACCTCGATGAATCCAAGGGCGAGGTGAACCGCATGGTTGGCCAGACGCGCACCGCCGGCGTCGTCTGGCACCCGCTCGAGTGGCTGTCGGTCATCGCCAACAAATCCTCCAACGTCGGCATCCCTCCGCTCGCGCGGACGGTGTTTCCCGCTGGCCACCTCGCGCCGCTCTCGAAGGGCC
>JBILLY010000268.1:0-6394 GCA_044375835.1 Opitutaceae bacterium | reverse complement strand
TCACCCCCAGCGGGTGCTGCGGATCATGCGTGGTGACGTAGCGCCGCCCCGGCTCCATCCACACGCAGCTTCCGGCGTGCAGCGCCACCGGCGCGCCGTCGATCTCCATGCGGCCGCGCCCGGCCCAGACGAACCACAGGTCGTGGTCGGCCAGCGTGCGCCACCAGTCTGCGCCCGAACTCCAGTCCGGAGGAAACCGCACCCGGCCGCACAGCGGCGCCAAGGCCACCGTCCGCGAATCGTCTGGCCACTGCGAAAAAGCCGACATGTGCAAAAAAAAGGTGCCCCCGTCCATGTTCAACTGGGCCCGATTTGTCTAGGCTTTGCCTCCGCGATGCCCCTTCCCCTCCCGGCTCGTGCGTGCCGCTGTGGGGACGATGAGGGTCGCGACTATCCCATGGTCACGTCCGCTCCCAATCCCCTCCGCGTCGTCATCGTCGGCTGCGGCGGATTTTCCCGCAACTATCTGCCCGTTTACCGCAGCATTCCGAATCTGCTGGTCGTGGCGTGCATCGATGCCGATCCCGCGGCGGCGCAGGCGATGGCCGCGGCGCTCGGCGCCGAAAGGGCGTCGAGCGATCTCGCGGTCGCCGTCGAGGCGGCGGCGGACTACGCGGTCGTGAGCACGCCCAACTTTCTGCATGTGGAGCAGGCGACCGCGCTGCTGCGCAGCGGCAAACACGTGCTGCTCCAGAAACCGATGGCGCGCCGGCTCGACGAGTCCCGCGTCCTGTTCGCGACGCAGCGCGAGTCCGGCCGCACGATGGGGCTCTACATGTCGATGCTCGACTTCGGGCTCTGGTGGGAACTGCGGCAGGCTTTTGCTTCAAACTCGCCGCTTGGCCAAGTCGCCCAAGTGAGCATGCGGTTGGGGCACACGGGCGGTCTCGTATGG
This sequence comes from Opitutaceae bacterium, assembly GCA_044375835.1. Classification (GTDB taxonomy): domain Bacteria; phylum Verrucomicrobiota; class Verrucomicrobiia; order Opitutales; family Opitutaceae; genus ER46. Next base: position 5,499 of record JBILLY010000268.1, on the reverse strand, counting down.
AGCAAGCAGCCGGCGCAGCTCTGGCGCTTCTCGCGCGAGAAGACCGGCGGCGGTGCGTTCATCATGCTCGGTGTGCACTACATCCACTTCCTGCGCTGGCTCCTCGGCCTGCGAATCACGCGCGTGCTCGCCCAGACGGCGAACCTGCATTGCGGGCGGATCGAAGGGGAGGATATTTGCCAGTTCCAGGGCGAATTGGACAACGGCGGGTTCGTGCAGTTGAGCGTGGCCTGGAACTCCCAGGGCGAGCACCTCGCGCTCTACGGCACCGAGGGTTCGCTCGTCTACCTCGACAACGACACGCTGCGCGTGCACGGCGCGCGGGCTTGGCAAACGACGCGCTTTGCCTACTCGACGCCGGGCGCGTGGCAGACCTTCGCGGGCATCGTGCCGCCGAAACTCGACGACGCGGCCAACCCGCACAACCAGCACCGCGCTTTCGCGGAAGCGATCCGCACCGGGGAATCGCCCGCGGTGCCCGCGATCGAAGGGTTGTGGGACATGGAGGTAGCCGACGCCGTCTACCGCAGTGCGGCCAACGGCCGCTGGGAGGAGATTTCCTATGCCTGAACCCCGCAATATCGCGATCACCGGCGGCACCCGTGGCCTTGGCCGCGCCGTCGCCGACGCCTTCCTCCGTCGCGGCGACCGCGTCTGGATTCTCTCGCGCACCGCGCCGTCCGCGGCTCCGGCCGAGGCCGGGCTGCGCCATCTCGTCGCCGACGTGCGCCGCCGCGACCAACTGGAAGCTGCGGTCGCGGCCATCCGCGCGGAAGTGCCGGCGCTCGATGTGTGGATCAACAACGCGGGCTTCGGCAAACCCGTCCCGTTCCGCGACGCCGACAATGCGCTGTGGGAGGATATGTTCGCGGTGAACTTCTGGGGCACGGTGCACGGCACGCGTGCGGCGCTCGGGGCGCTGCGGCGGCCGGGCGGAACCGTAATCAACATCGCGTCCGTGGCCGGCCTGATGGCGCCGCGCGGACACTCCGCCTACGCGACGGCGAAGGCGGCGGTGATCGCGTTGACGCGGGCGAATGCGGTGGAGTTCGCCGCGGATGGCCTGCGGTTCAACGCCATCGCGCCGGGCCCGCTCGACACCGAAGGTTTCCGGGCGGCCGGCGGCGATCCCGTGAAGCGCGCGCAGACAATTCCGACCCGCCGCATGATCGCGCCGGAGGAAGTGGCCGCGGCCTGCGTGTTCCTCGCCGAGCCCGTGCCTTCGGTGACCGGCCAAACCTTGGTGCTCGACGGCGGCTCGGCAGCCGCGGGTTGCTACGTGTGATTCGCGGTCGGGCCGGTCGCCGGGCCGGTGCGGCGGCCGTGGCCATTTCAGAACGTGCCAAGCTACCCGTGCTTGGGGTAGAGGCTGCGGATGGCGCGGCGACTTTGCGAGAAGCCGCTGCAGTTCCACAATGGAGAGTGAGACGTGGTCGTTGGCTTCGTCATGAGGCAAGGGTTGCAATGCCTTCGAGTTTGCTGCGGAGGAGAACGATCCGCTCTTCCTCTTCCGGCGGCAAATGTCCGGGCAACGCATCGCGGAATTTTGGTTCAGATAAGAACTGCCGGATGCTGGTAATCACAAACCGACGCAGTCCCGGTGACGCTCGATCAACTTCGGCGACGATTTCGGCGCGGCCATCTACGACCGTGATGAAGTCTTCCAGATCATGGCTGCCATAATAGTCGCGATCACCCCGATCTAGGAAGGCGGTGAACTTCGTAGCGAGAAATGCGATCGGCGAAATGAGCCGGAACTCGGAGTGCGCGACGGTTTGTAGCGTTGAACTGGCCAGTGCTTCCGCAAACCAAGCGGTATTCAATCCAAGGGCGGCTCCCTCGGTTGGCATGATATCGACGGTCAAGGGGCCAAGCAGCCAACGACACTTCGGGGCGCCGGGCTGCATGTCGTGGCTGAAGCCGACCGCGCGAAGCTGGGCTTCCACGTCGGAGTATCTCGCACCCGAAACGATTTCGATGATGACGTCCACGTCGTCGGTCGGCCGGGCCGGCGTCAGCTCCGGATGATCGATCAGGAGATTTACGATGGATCCGCCGACGAAGGCATAGGGAAGCCCAACGCGATCAAGCCGCTCCGCCACGGCCCGCATGGCTCCAAGATTAGGAACGGACATTCAGGATCCTCTTTTGCAGCTCGGCTTCAGCGAATTCTCGTTCCCGCGCACGTCCGACCCGCAACACATCGACGAGCGCGAGCAACGCATACAACTCCTTGTCGCTCTTCACGGCAATGGGCACCCCAGCGTGCAGCGGTTCGATGGCGCGGCCCTTGATCTTGCCGCCGCTATCCGGCCAGACGGGGGCGAGATCATCCGAGACCAGACTGGAAAGACGGGTGTCTTTCAGCTCCGGGCACGCCCACGCCGTCGCAATCCCTCGGGTGACCTCGCCGAGCCGGGCGGGGAAAGCGAAAGGCAGACCGTGGACAATAAATCGCGCGAGATTCGCTCGTTGGATGGTCTGCTCCGATTCCACAAACAAGCGCGACTCACTCAATCGCGCGATCGAGCGATGCACTTGGGAAAGGCTCATACCGAGTGCTTCGGACAGGCGTGCGAATCCCGGCCACTGGGGCGATTCCAGCAGCTTGAGGGCGACAACTGTGTCTTGCGATATCACGCCATACCAATTTCCAGAAATTGGAAAATGTCGATGAGTAACTTCTATTTCCCATGACGGATAGCTGGTTACCGTATTCCGGAAAATGGAAATAGTTGCGACACAAGGGACCGCACCTGATTGTCGGAGCCCTCCTCACATCGGGTAAACTATCACGACACGCGAACAACCGATTCGCGCTGCGAGCGAACGATGGCTAACAACCCCGTGCGCACGGTCGGCTCGATCTTTGGCCAGGCGGCGATGACCTCCTCCATTTCTGCCGTCCACGCTTCCAGTTTCGGATCAATTTCGAGCGTTTTTTCGGCGTGTGCACCTCCTTGTGCACCGGCCTGCATGAGGCTGTTGTAAGTTTCTTCTCCCAAGCACGATTGCAAAAGCGAGCGCAGCAGTTCGAGTCTCTTCGCCCGCTCCATTTCGTGAAAGCGCCTCGGGATGTCCCGAGGCGCTTTTTCGTATCCTAAAGCGACATTCTCCTGAGGAATACAGAGCGCTGAGAATTGCCCCGACGCGCCATTCGATGACACACCACGACATGCTGCGCACCCTGTTCGTGCATCTCTTTGCCCACGCGGTTGCGCACGCAGACGCGCACGCATTTCAGGGGATTCGCCCTCGGGCAGGTTGCGGCCGACCAGCGTGTAGGGCTGCTCTAGCGAAGGAAACCGTGCCGTTTCGGCGATCAGGGGCAACTGGGCGACAGAAGTGAAACGCGATAATTGGACATCGGATCGGGTAAACGAAGTTATGAAGCACCAAGGCGCTTTCGGCGCCTTGGACGACTCCAGGGACAGGTGCCGTGGGGCTCCGCCGCACAACGCTCGATATCAGGGCGCGAAGCCGCCGCGGGCTGGGCGGCGATGCCGCCCGGCGTCAACGGCGACCCGCTCAGATCGCCACGTCTCCGCGCTCTTCCGTGCGGATGCGGACGACCTCGTCCAGCGGCGTGACGAAGATCTTGCCGTCGCCGATCTTGCCGGTCCGCGCCGAGCCTATGATCGCGTCGATCGCCTTGGCCACCGTGCCTTCGGCCACCGCGATCTCGATTTTCACTTTCGGCAGGAAATCGACCGTGTATTCGCTGCCCCGGTAGATCTCGGTATGCCCCTTCTGGCGGCCGAAGCCTTTCACTTCGGTCACGGTCATGCCTTCGACGCCGACTTCGGCGAGCGCGGCTTTCACTTCCTCGAGTTTGAAGGGTTTGATGATGGCGGTGATGAGTTTCATTGAAAGATGGGGTCGGACCGGCGACGTGATCAGGATTTCGACTCGTAGATGTAGCCCTCTTCGCCGTGATCGCTGAGATCCAGGCCTTCCTGCTCGGCTTCGACCGTGGGACGCAGCCCGAAGATCGCCTTGACCACGAACGCGATCACGACCGTCGCGATGACCGACAGCGCGATCGTCAGCGCCATCGCCTTCAGTTGCTCGATCCAGAGCGACTTGCCGACGATGTCCTTCAGGTTCGTGCTGAGGTTGGCGTTGACGGTCGGGGTGGCGAAGAAACCGGTGAGCAGCGCCCCCAGGGTGCCGCCGACGGCGTGCACGCCGAAGGTGTCGAGCGCGTCGTCGTATTTGAAAATCCCTTTCAGCTTCGTCACCGCGAAGAACGGCACGGCGCCGGCGATCAGGCCGAGCGGCACCGCCGTGGCGGGGGTGATGAAGCCGCAAGCGGGCGTCACCACCACGAGGCCGGACACCGCGCCGGAGCAGAAACCGAGCACGCTGGCCTTGCGGCGCACGAGATACTCGAGCACGGCCCAGGTCGCGCAGGCGACCCCCGTGGCGAGCGTGGTGGTGGTGAAGGCGTTGGCGGCGACGCCGTCGGCCGCGACCGCGGACCCCGCGTTGAAACCATACCAACCGACCCAGAGCATGCCGGTGCCGATCATGCAGAGCACGAGGCTGTGCGGCGGCATCGGCGTCTTGCCGAAGCCGAGGCGCGGACCGACCAGCAGGCAGAGCACGAGCGCCGACCAACCGGAGGACATGTGGACCACCGTGCCACCGGCGAAGTCGACCGCCTTGATCGCGGCGCCGGCATTCCACACGCCGTTCATCAGGCCGTTGACGCCCCAGACCATGTGCGCGAGCGGGAAGTAGACCAAAAACATCCACAGCGTCATGAACGCGAGCAGGGCGGAAAACTTGATGCGCTCGGCGACCGCGCCGACGATCAGGGCCGGAGTGATGATGGCGAACATCAGCTGATACATCGCGAAGACGTTTTGCGAAACCCAGAACGAGTAGTCGGTGTTGGGCGCGCTCTCGACGCCCCTGAGGAAGAAGAACTCGGAGCCGCCGTAGATCGCGCTCTCGAAGCTCTTGCCGAAAACCAGACTGTAGCCGAAGGCCCACCACAGCACGGTCACGAGGCCGGCGAGGCCGAGGCACTGGGCCATGACCGACAGGACGTTTTTCGTGCGGACCAAACCGCCGTAGAACAACGCAAGGCCGGGCAGCGTCATGAAGAGCACGAGCGCGGCGCAGATCATCATGAAGCCGTTGTGGCCGGGGCCGGCGACGCCGACGGCAGGGGTCGTGAGCCCCGCGGGGATGTTGCCCTTGGCATCCTTCAACGGCGCGCTCGGGTCGCCGTTGCCGAGGTAGGCCTCGATACCGGCGAGACGCTGCTCGATCGTGGGCGTCGGCGGCGGCGTCGCCGGGGTCGGCGGGGGCGTCTGGGCGAGAAGAGCGAGACCGGAGGCCAGCGCCACGAGGGCCGCGAGCATCCAGCGAAGGGAACGAGAGCCGTGGGTATTCATGAAGAAGTGGCCTCGCATGAGCAAAATCGATGCCGCAGTTCCGGGTATTTTGAAATTTCTCGAAAAAACCGGCAGCCGGCGACCGTTGCCACCG
>JBILLY010000507.1:0-4208 GCA_044375835.1 Opitutaceae bacterium | reverse complement strand
TGGAGTTTGCCTTCACTGCCGCACCCGGCGCGGGTCCGGTGCAGCTGCAGTCCCAGCTCCGCGGTTTCGACGAAACGTGGAGCGAACCCGGCGCGACGCGCTCGCGCACCTACACGAGCCTGCCGGCGGGGGCGTATGTATTCGCGGTGCGGGCCCGCGAGGCTTCGGGCCCGTGGGGGCCGGAGGCGACGTTGGCTTTTTCCGTTCCGCCCGCGTGGTGGGCGACGTGGTGGGCGCGCGCGGGCGCGTTGCTGGCCCTGCTCGCGGGCGTGGGCGGCTTCGTCCGGTGGCGCGGCCGGGTGTTGCACCGGCGCAACGAGCAGTTGCAGGAACTCGTCGCCGCGCGCACCGCGGACCTGCGGGTGGCGCGCGACGCGGCGGACTCGGCCAACCGGGCCAAGAGCGCTTTCCTCGCCCACATGAGCCACGAGCTGCGCACGCCGCTCAACGGCATTTTGGGCTATGCCCAGCTCCTGCGCCGCGAGACCCATCTGCCGGAGATCCACCGCGCGCGGGCCGGCGTCATCGCGCGGAGCGGCGAGCATCTCCTGAGTTTGATCAACGACGTGCTCGATCTGGCGAAGATCGAGGCCGGGCACCAGCGGCTCAACGAGGCCGACGCCGATCTGCGGGGCGTGGTCCGCGGCGCGACGGAGCTGATCCGCGATCGGGCCGAGGCCAAAGGCCTCGCGTTCGCCGTCGAGTTCGGCGAGGGGTTGCCCGGCGGCGTGCGCACCGACGAGCAGAAACTGCGGCAGGTGTTGCTCAACCTGCTCGGCAACGCCGTGCAATTCACCGCGAGCGGCGGCGTGATCCTGCGCGTGCGCGCCGTCGCGTCCGATGGGGCGAGCCGGCCGCCCTTCGGCTCGCGGGGCCCCTTCGGTTTTGCGACCGTGGAATTCGCGGTGCACGACACCGGCCCGGGGATCTCGCCGGAGCGCCAACGGGAGATTTTTCGGCCGTTCGTGTCGTCCGCGACCGAGCGCAGCCAAGGCACCGGACTCGGCCTCGCGCTGAGCCAACGCCATGTCGCGCTGCTGGGCGGCGAACTCCGTCTGGAAAGCGAGCCGGGCAAAGGCAGCCGCTTCTTCTTCCAACTGACGCTGCCGCTCGCCGCCGCCGGCGTCGTCGTGCCCGCCCGCCTGATCGTCGGCTACGAGGGAACGAAACGGCGCGTGCTGGTGGCGGACGACGACGCGGTGAGCCGAACGGTGCTGCGCGAATTGCTGGCCGGCGTGGGCTTCACCGTCGACGAAGCCGCGACCGTCGACGAACTCCGCGCCCGCCTCGATGCCACCGCACCGTCGCTCGTGTTGGTGGAGCTGGGCCTCGGGGGAACGGTGGATGCCCTGGAGCCGGTGCGGGCGCTCCGGGCGAGGCCCGACGGCGGGGCGCGGCGCATCGTCGCCGTTTCGGCGCGGGCCTTTCCCGCCGAAGTCGCCGCCGCGCACGAGGCCGGTTGCGACGAGTTTCTCGCCAAGCCGTATGTCGAAGCGCAGCTGTGGGACGTGATCGGCCGCGTCCTCGATCTGCAATGGCGCCATGGTGAACCCGACGCGGACGCGCGCGAGACGGGCCCCGCGCGGTTGCCCCGCGCGGTGATCGCCGAGCTCGGCGAGATCGTGGCGCGCGGCGATGTGACCGGCCTGCGCGCGGCGTTGACGCGGCTGCGGGGCCGATATCCGGAGCAGGCGGGCTTTATCGCGGGCCTCGAGCAGCTGGCCGCGACCTACGATCTGGAACGCCTCGGCGAGCGCCTGCGGGCGGTCGACGCCGGCTCCCCTCCGCGTCATGGGTGACGTTCCGCTGCAAGGCGCCCGCGTGCTGGTGGTCGACGATGTGCCGGCCAATCTGGGCGCGCTCGGCGAAGTGCTGATCGCGGCCGGCGCCCAGATTTTCGTCGCGCAAAGCGGCGAGGCCGCGCTGGCCCGCTTCGCCGCGGTGCGGCCGGATCTGGTCATGCTCGACATCGCGATGCCCGGCCTCGACGGCCTCGAGGTCTGTCGCCGGCTCAAAGCCCGGCCCGACGGGCGCGAGATTCCCGTGCTGTTCATCACGGCGCACGGCGACATGACGGACAAAGTCGCGGGCTTCGCGGCCGGCGGACAGGACTACATCACCAAGCCGTTTCAGGCCGAGGAAGTGCTGGCCCGCGCCGCCGCGCATTGGCGCATCCGGGTCTTGCAACGGGATCTCGCCGCCCGGGCGGAGGAGCTGCTGCACCAGAACGAGGCCCTCGAATTGGAAATGCAGCGCCGCGCGGCGACCGAGCGCGCGATGCAACGCTCGCTCGACCGGGCCGTGCTCATCGCCACGCCGGCGGGGGCCGTGCAGTTTTGCAGCGACCGCGCGGCCCGGTTGCTGCGCCGCTTTTTCCCCGAGACTCCGCCCGAGCGGGTCCCGACCGCGTTGCTGCGAGGCGACCCGGTCGCCGGCTTGAAAGCGGCCCGCTCCACGCGCGCCGACAGCGCCGACGTGCTGTGGTTGCTGGAGGAGACTCCGGCCAAGCCCACCCCGGCGCTGCTCGAACCGCTCGGTCTTACTCCCCGGGAGGCCGAGATACTTTTCTGGATCGCGCACGGCAAAACCAACGGCGAGATCGGCATCATCCTGGACCTGGCCACCAACACGGTGAAAAAGCACGTCGCCAACCTGCTGCCGAAACTGGGCTTGGAAACGCGGATCTCGGCGGCGTTGCGCGCGATGGAGATATTGGGGCTCACCGCCGTCTGACGGGCCGCGCCGAGCGTCCCGGCAACCCGTCGGCCCGCGGAAGGAATTCGCCTCGGCGGGCCTGGCTCCGGCGCGAACCGACGCGCGCCGGGCCGGGCGCGCGGGGGTGGGCGGTCCGCCGTCGCCACGATCCCGTGGCGTCGCGCGAGGGGCGGTTCACGCCGACGTATTCGTTTCTAAAGGACGCGCGGGGTGGACGCGCGGGGCGTCAGAAGGCGGCCTGGGCGGAGAGGTGCGTGCGCGAACTGTCGCCGCTGCGGCTGACGCCGGTGGCGCGGAGTTGCCAGCCGTGGACGGCCTCGACGCTGAGGTAACGGCCGAGCTGCCAGCGCAGGCCGGCGCCGAGACTGTGCAGCGCGGTGGTGCGGCGCTCGAGCGGGAGGCGGCGGGCGCTGCGCAGGGCGGCGGCGTCCTGGAAGGCGAAGACCTGCAGCGAGTCCTGGACGCGCTCGACGCGGAGCATGCGGGCCAGGGAGGTCGCGGGCAACGCGAGCTCGTGGCTCACCAGCGCGCCGTGGTCGCCGTAGGCCTCGCCCTCTTCGTAACCGCGCACGCTGCTTGAGCCGCCGCCCGCGAACTGCTCGGTGCCGAGGAGATTGCCGCTGGCGATCTGGAGTTGGGCGCGGGCGCTCCAGGCGAAGCCGCGCGGGAGAGACTGCTGGCGGCGGACGGAGAGCTGGCCGTAGGCGTAGTCGGGGCGGGCGCCGGCGCGGCTGAGGTCGAAGGCGCGCGAGCGGTTGCGCGCGGTGAGGCCGCCGGGGCTCGCGAAAACGGCGGCGCCGAGCTCGGTCCGGCCGGTGCGGCCGGAGAAACCGAGCGTGTAGGCGGCGCCGGCCTGCGCGACGTGGGTGAGGTTGTCGGTGATCGGAAACGCGGCGAAGAGGAGGTTGTTGTCGCTGGCCTTGAAATCGAAACTGAAGGCGAGGCTTTGCGAGACGCGCGGGCGCAGGGGGCGGAGCGGGACCTCGTAGCGGAGGCCGACCTGGGTGTTGCGGCCGGTGAGGGCGAGCGGCGCGGCGACGCGGCCGGTGAGTTCGGAGTAGGCGGCGCTGAGGCGCAGCGTGTGGCGCCACGGGAGATCGAGGCTGTAGTTGGCGGAGTGCGTGACGGAGGTCTTGGCGTCGGGGCTCGCGGTGTATTGGTAGCCGAGCTGGTCGCCGCGGCCGAAGGCGTTGCCCCAGGTGAGGCCGGCGGAGACGCGGTCTTCGTCGCTGACGAGGGAGCCGGTGTTGCTGTAGCCGGCGGTGAGGCGGAGCGGGAAGCGCTCGTCGACGCGGAGCTTGAGGGCGGTGGTGCCGGTGTGGACGCCGGGCTCGGCGACGGCCGAGACTTGGTAGAAGGGGTTGCGATTGAGCCAGTCGAGGTCGGCCTTGAGGTCGGCGGAGTTGATGGGCTGGCCCGGGCGCTGCGTGAGTGCGGCGCGGTAGTGACGCGCGCTGAAATGTTTCGCGCCTTCGACTTTCACGATGTCGTCG
>JBILLY010000266.1:0-6477 GCA_044375835.1 Opitutaceae bacterium | reverse complement strand
CGCCGGCGGCTCCGCGCCCAAGCACGTGCAGCAGTTCACAGAGGAAAACTTCCTCCGCTGGGACAGCCTCGGCGAATTCTTCGCCCTCGCCGCCAGCTTCGAGCACCTCGGCATCACCCAAAAACATGCCAAGGCCACCATCCTCGCCGAGACGCTCGACGTCGCCAACGGCAAGTTCCTCGAACACGACAAGTCGCCCGCCCGCAAGGTCGGCGCCGGCATCGACAACCGCGGCTCGCATTTCTACCTCTGCCTCTACTGGGCCGAGGCGCTCGCGACGCAGACCAAGGACATGGAGCTGCACCGCCTCTTTCTCCCGGTCTACGCCGAGCTCGCCGCCGCCGAGGAGCAGATCGTGAAGGAGCTGATCGCGGTCCAGGGCAAACCCGCCGACATCGGCGGCTATTACCAGCCCGACCCGGCCAAAGCCTCCGCCGCCCTCCGCCCCAGCCCGACCTTCAACCAGATCCTCGCCAGCGTCTGAGCGGCCTTCGCTCCTTCTTCCCGCCCAGCGCCCCATCCGGAGCGCTGGGCGTTTTGTTTCTGCGCGCCGCTGCACGGCCGTGCCCCACGTCCACCGGCCCGGTGAACGTCGCCCCTCGCCCCGACCCTACACCGCTCGACGGCGCCGATCCCCACGAGGCCCGGACGACCTGCGTCGGCCCCGGCCTTTGGCTGTCCAAACCCGCTGCCATCGTTCGTTGAGAGAGCATCCCGTCCCCTGCACGCTCCACCCGCTTCCCGCCCCCCATGCCCCGCGTCTCCACCTGGTTCCACTTCGCCGGCAACGCCGAAGAGGCCTTCCACTTCTACCGATCCGTTTTCCAAACCGACTTCCTCGGCCCCATCACCCGCTTCGGCGACTTGCCCACCGGACCCGGCCAGCCGCCTTGGCCACCCGAGCAGGCCAAGCTCGTCATGAACATCTCCCTGCCGATTCTCGGCGGCCACGTGATCATGGGCAACGACGCCCCGCCCGGCATGGGCCAACGCATCCCGGGCAACAACGTCACTCTCAATCTGGAAACCGACACCCGCGCCGAAGCCGACCGCCTCTTCGCCGCGCTCAAGGTCGGCGGCACCGTCGAGTATGAGCCGACCGAGATGCCGTGGGGCGGCTATTGGGGCAGCTTGATCGACCGCTACGGCAACGAGTGGATGTTTACCTCGACGTAGGAAAAAAGCGCCGTCGCGATCCGCCTCGGCCCTTGTCGCCCCCGCCGCGCCGCGCCTTGAATCTCCGCCATGCCTCACGTCCCCGGACTCCGCAGCGTCTACGCCAAAGTCGGCCGCCTCGTCTATTTCGGCCGCATGCTCGACAAGATCCGCCTCCACGCCGCCGGCCAATTGCCGGCCGACTACGTCGCCAACCTCGGCGACGCCCAGCAACTCGTGCTCGACGGCCGTTGCTGCCGCTTTCTCGGCCTCCGCTACGCCGACCTGCGCACGCGCACGCTCGCGGGCGGCACCGACGACGAAATCCTCGCCTGGGCCCACGCCCACGGCACGCCGCGCACCGACGAGGAGTGCCACCTCTGGAACCGCTTTCTTCTGAAACTCGGCTGGCGCGACGAGCGTTCCCACGTCCTGCCCGACCGCATCCGCGCGAGCGGCCTCGAGGGCAAACCGATCGAGACCGTCATCGACCACATCGAGTTCGACGAAGGCCGCGACCCCGTCGCGACCCGCGCGTGGGACAACATCTAGTCCGAGCGCCGCAACCGTCTGCAGCCCCGGCCGCGGGTCGCGTCGCTTCGCGCCGGGCGCACCGTGACCGTCGCCGTCGTCGCCTCCGATCAGCGACCACCCGCAGTTTCCGGTCGTCAGATCCGCCACGCCCCGCAATTGCCTCCCCACCGCTCGTCGACAGCCTGGAGGCCGTCTTCGCGTCACTCGTTCGTCGTCCCGCTTCCGTTCGGTCTTACCCGTGTCACCCGTCACCTTGCCTTCAACTCCTTCGTTCCGGCTGCTCGTCGTCTGGGGCCTCGCCGCGTTCCTCGGTGGCACCGCCGGCGCCCATCCGATCCACACCTCCTTCGCCGAGGCCGACTACAACCCCGCCGCCAAAACCCTCGAGGTCGCCGTCCGCGTCTTCGCCGACGATTTCGAGTCCGCCCTGACCGAACTCGCCGGCAAACCCGTCTCGTTCGCCCGCACGCCGCCCAAAGAACTCGATGCCCTCGCCCGCGCCTACGCCACCGCGCACTTCACTGTCAAAACCCGCGACCACAAGCTCGCTTCCCTCCGCTGGGTGGGTCGCGAACTCCACGACGTCGCCAACGAAGTCTGGCTCTACTTCGAGTTCCCGCTCCCGGCCGGTCTCGAGGGCGTCCGGCTCCACCACGCTCTGCTGTCGGACCGTTTTTCCGACCAACTCAACTCCGTCCGCGTCCGCGACCGCGGCCGCGAGATCACGCTCACTTTTCCGCCTCGTCAGCCCGAACGCACGATCGAGTTTCCCCGATAGCATCCGCGCGGCGGAACCCACGCCACCACCGGCGGTCGTTCCCCGGAATGCGCCCCTTTTCCCGCCCCGCCGCGGGCTCGATCCGCTGATTCCGCCCACGAAGCGACCGAGCACCGGTCCACCCTCGCCACCAGTTGGAACACGCGCGACACCGCCGATGCCGCCCGACGTGACACCGAACGGGCCGCGTTTCGCAAACTGATCGACGAATTCGTCGCGGCCTGGCCCAAAGTCCTGGCCCGGCACCAACCCAAACCCGCCGACTAGCCGGCGTCTACAGGTCGCCCTGCTCCGGCCGCAGCACGATGTCCTCCACCACCGTGCGGCGCGACAGCCGCCACACGTCCAAAAACGCCCGTGCCACATCCGCCGCCGGCATGATCCGCTCCGGCTTCACGCCGCTCGCGCTCCACGACGGCGACCACGTCGCACCCGGATAGACGCAGCACACGCGGATATTTTTCCCCTTCGTCTCCGCGCGCAGCACCTTGGCCAGACCCGTCACGCCGAACTTCGCCGCGCAATAAGCCGTGCTGTTCGGATATGCCCCGAGCCCCGCGATCGAACTCATGAAAAACACGTCGCCGCTCTTCCGCTCGAGCATGGCCGGCAGAAACGCCCGCGTGACCAGAAACGCGCTCCGCAGGTTCGCCGCGATGATCCGGTCGAACTCCGCCGCCGTCGTCTCCGCAAACGGCGCCATCGCGAACACGCCCGCGTTGTTCACCACCACGTCGACCCGGCGGAACCGTTTCGTCACCGCCGCCGCCATCGCCGCGACCGCCGCCTCGTCGCTGACGTCGCACCCGAAGACCTCCGCCGTCGCGCCGGCCTTCCCGCACGCGCGCGCCACCGCCGCGAGATTCTTCGTGTTCCGCGCCACCAGCGCCAGCCGCACGCCCGGCACTCCGCGCGCAAACACCGCCGCGATCGCGGCCCCGATCCCCTGCGACGCCCCCGTGACCAGCACCACCGGATTTTTCATGATTCTTCCGAGCTTCCCGGGCGTTCCGTGTATTCCGTGTGTTCCGTGGGCCGCCCGTTTGTCCGCCCGCCTCAGCACACCAGCGACCCGAAATCCATGAAGTCCGCGGTGAACCCGCCCTTCACGCCTTTCGCGATCACGCTCACCGCGTCGTGCGAGTGCAGCGACTCCAGGTGCGAGCACGCCACCTCGAAATCCGCGATCCGCTTGTCCGCCGCCAACTCGCGGTAGAGCAGCCGCGCCGCGTCCTCGACAAACTTGATGTTCGCGCCGTTGAGCTCGGCGAACGCCTGCTCGTCCTCGCGCTTCACCATCACCTGCGTCTCCGTCTTCAGCGCATTCGCGCAGTGCCGTTGCAGGTCCTCGATCGCGACCGTCCGGCCCGGCGCCAGCGCGATCCGCACCCGCGCCTTCGAGCGCTGCGCGTGCGGCGTCGCGTAGACCCCGCGCGTCTGCCGCGCGTGCTCGGCCAGCTCCGCGCTGCACGGGCAGGTCGACGAATAGACGAAGTCGAACTCGATCACCCGGCGGAAATTTCCCGCGCGATCCATCGTGCCCTCGAACGCCACCCGGTAATACTGCCAGCCCGACAGCCCGCTGCGCAGGCTCGGCTGCCGGATCGGGTAGGAAAACGACAGCCGCAGGCGCGCGTGGAACGAATCGATCTTCCGCTGATACTTCCGCAGCAGCCGGCGCAGCGTCTCGAACGTGAACACCTCGTCCTCGTGCTCGTAGAAGGAGCGCATGATCCGCCCCATGTTGATGCCCTTGAGCCCGGCCTGCAGCGACACCGTGCCGGTCACCGCCGTCTCGAGCACCACATCCTTGCCCGCCGCCGTCCGGAATTTCAGCGGCAGCCGGAAATTCGCGCAGCCCACCTGCTGGATCGGCACCCGCGCACCTTCCGCCGCGTTCACCGCCTCCATCATGTCCGGCAGCGTGTCGCGGTAGGCCGCCGTCGGCTTGAATCCGGCGTCGAACGCGCGGTTCACGAGCGGCGGCACCCCGCCGGCCGTCTCGTGCAGATACATCGGTTTCTTCTTCATGTCGTTTTTGGTCGCGGAAGCGGACGGCCCGGACGGTTGGTGACGATAACAACCGCGCCCGGCCTGTTGCAGCGGAGGAAAGGTCTTATATCGGCGCGTTCGGGCCGTAGTAGTCGGCGAAATTGCGCGGCGTCTCGAACAGCCTCACGCGGTGGAGTTTGCCCGCGGTCAGGCGCGGCTCGAGCTCGTTCCAGAACGCGATCACGAGGTTCTCCGTCGAGGGGATGATCCCCCGCAGGAAGTCGACTTCGTCGTTCAGGTTGCGGTGGTCGCACTTGTCCACCACCGCCGCGTGCAAAATCCGTTTCAACTCCCCGAGATCGAGGATGTAGCCGGTATCCGGATGCGGTTCGCCCCGCACCGTCACCTCCAGCACGTAGTTGTGCCCGTGCCAATGCGGGTTGGTGCAGAGGCCGTATTGGGCCTGGTTCCACTTCAGGCTCTTCGTCGGGTTGTAGAGCCGGTGCGCCGAATTGAAATGCACCTGCCGCGTGATGAACACGGTTCCCTTCAGCACGCGCGGTGCGGCGGGCTTCTTCGGCGCTTTGGTCTTCGGCATGGAAGGGTCGGATGTAGCGAAAAAGTCGATGCGGTCAATGCGCGGGCCGGGATTATGGTTCGACGCGCCCCGTCGAGTCGGCCAGCGTCCGCACCTCCCGTCTTTTTCCAGCCCAGGTTTCCCGTGCCCATGCGCCTCCGCAAAGTCCTCGTCACCGCCGCCAATCCACGCCAACGCACCCTGCCGCTGCAGTCGCTGATCGACCCTGCCGGCGAATCGAAATCCGCCCTCCAGGTCGTCCTCGAGGAAGCCGCCGGCGCCGGCATCGAGGAGTTCGGCGTCGTCGTTTGCCCCGGCGACGAGAACGCCTACGCCGAAGCCTGCGGCACCCTCCGCTCCCGCGTGCGCTTCATCGTCCAGGCCGAGCCCCGCGGCTATGGCCACGCCCTCCTCGCCGGCCGCACCTTCGTCGGCGACGAACCATTCCTGCATCTCGTCGGCGATCATCTTCATGTCGCCCACGGCGCCGTCAGCTGCGCTCGCCAGTTGATCGACATCGCCGTCGCGGAGAACGCCTCCGTCTCCGCCGTTCAGCCCACGCGCGAGAGCCTGCTGACGTCGTTCGGCGCTGTCGGCGGCCGTCTCGTCGGCGGCGACCGCCCGCTTTACCAGGTCGAGTCGGTCCTCGAAAAACCCACGCCCACCGTCGCCGAGCAGCAGCTCATCGTCCCGGGTCTGCGCGCCGGTTTCTACCTCTGCTTCTTCGGCATGCACGTCTTCGAGCCCGACCTGCTCGCCATTCTCGAGGAGCAACACCGCGCCGCGCCTTCCGCTCCGCTCGGCCTCTCGCCCGCCCTCCACGCGCTCGCCGCCCGCCGCCGCTACCTCGCCTTCAGCGTCGCCGGCCGCCGCTTCGACATCGGCGCGCCCTACGGCCTCCTCTTCGCCCAGCTCGCCCTTTCCCTCTCCGGCCGCGACCGCGACCGCGTGCTCACGCAGCTGGTCGAACTCCTCGCCGTCCGCTCCGAGTGAGCTGACCCGCCTCGCCGTCGTTTTTCCTTCCGTGTCTTCCGTGTGTTCCGTGGGCCAACCCTCTCTGATGTCTCTCCGCGTCCTCGACCTCATCGAATCCGACGATCCCGCCATCCGCGACACCGCGATCGACGCCTGGTGCGCGGGCCGCTCCGTCGCCGACCTGCTCGCCGCGATCGACACCCTCGACGCTTTCCGCCGCCGCGAGCCCAACCTCTACCGCCGCGTCCGCGCCCTGTTCTTCATCACCGCGATCCATCGCTACCACTTGCCCGCGCGCGCCGAACTCCCGCGCCTCGGCCGCGTGCCCTACGAGGGTTTCCGCCACGTGCTCGAGCGCCGCTTCGAGGAGGCGATCACCCGCTTCCAACGCGCCCAGACCGAACACGGCCCCAGCGAAACCCTCTCCAGCGCCCTCGCCTCCGCCCACCACGCGCTCGCGTTCCAG
>JBILLY010000265.1:0-6503 GCA_044375835.1 Opitutaceae bacterium | reverse complement strand
ATGACCCTCGGTCTGCTCGTGCAGTTCTGCATCCACCTCTTCGCCTTCATCGATCAACGCCGCGCGCCGCGCCCCGCCCACGCATGAAAAAGATCCTCCCGCTTGCCGCCCTGCTCCTCGGTCTGGTCTACGTCGCCGGCACCCTCCGCGCCCCGAAAAACCCCGCCTCCCTTGACGTCACCGGCTTCGGCAGCCTGCCCGTCCTCGTCAACGGCCGCCTCAAGCCCCTCGACACCGTCGCCCGCAGTTCGCTCCTCCAACTCCAGGGCCGCCAGCGCGTCGTCACACCCGACGACCGCACGCTGCTGCCCATCGAGTGGCTCCTCGACGTAGCGTTCCGGCCCGAGTTGGCCGACACCTACAAGACTTTCGAGGTCACGCACCCCGACCTGCTCGCCGTTTTCGATCTCAGAACGGAAGACGGCGACGGCAAGAAACGCTTCTCCTACAACCAGCTCAAGCCCCGGCTCGCCGAGCTCGACCGCCAAGCCAAGCTCGCCCAGCCCGTCGACGCCGCTGTCCGCACGCCCTTCCAGCGCGCCGTCGTCCAACTCTACGGCAACCTTGTCCAATACGACCGCCGCCTGAAGCCCGCCTTCACCGCCCCCGGCCGCCCCGCCTTCCTCGACGAATTGCTCAAGTTCCAGGATCAGGTGACCGCCGGCGTCGCCGCCGTCCGCGCCAAACAGGCCGGCCAGCCTCACGACGAAGCCCTCGTCAACGCCATGACCGAAATCGGCGAACGCTTCGTCGACATGGCCAACAGCACTAACCTCCTCGCCGTCCCGCCCGAACGCGACAACCCCGACCCCACCGCCTGGAAACCCGTCGGCGGCTCGTTGCTCGAAACCTTCCGCTCCGGCCGCGTCGACGCCGCCGCCTTGGCCTACGCCGGCTTCGCCCACGCTTGGCGCCAACAGGACACCGAGAAATTCAACAAGCTCGTCGAACTCTACCGCGCCGACCTCTCGCGCCGTTTCGCGTCCCAGCTCGCCAAGTGCGACGTCGAGATGCGTTTCAATTCCGCGCAGCCGTTCTACTCGAGCATGACGCTCTACGCCCTCGCCGGCTTCCTCGCGATCTTCTCCTGGCTCGCGTGGGCCGTGCCCCTCAGCCGCAGCGCGTTCTGGCTTGTGGCGATCGCCTGGGTCGTCGCCACCGCCGGCATCATCACCCGCATGTGGCTCGAAGGCCGCCCGCCCGTCACCAATCTCTACTCCTCCGCGCTGTTTGTCGGCTGGGGCTCCGCCGGGCTCTGCCTGATCCTCGAGGCGATCTACAAGAACGCGGTCGGCAGCGTCGCCGCGGGCGCCATCGGCTTCGCCACGTTGCTGATCGCGCACCACCTCTCTCTCTCCGGCGACACCCTCGAGATGATGCGCGCCGTGCTCGACTCCAACTTCTGGCTCGCCACGCACGTCGTCGTCGTCACCGCCGGCTACTCCGCCGCGTTCCTCGCCGGGTTCCTCGCGATCATCTACATCGTGCGCGGCGTCTTCACCAAGTCCCTCGACCGCGGCACCGCGGATGCACTCACCCGCATGGTCTACGGCATCGTCTGTTTCGCCACGCTCTTCAGCTTCGTCGGCACGATCCTCGGCGGTATTTGGGCCGACCAGAGCTGGGGCCGCTTCTGGGGCTGGGACCCGAAGGAAAACGGCGCGCTGATGATCGTGATCTGGTGCGCCATCATCCTCCACGCCCGCTGGGGCGGCATGATCCGCCAACGCGGACTCATGACGCTGTCCATCGGCGGCAGCATCATCACGAGTTGGAGCTGGTTCGGCACCAATATGCTCGGCGTCGGCCTCCACAGCTACGGTTTCACCGACGCCGCTTTCGTCGCCCTGTCCGGATCGGCCGCCGCCCAGCTTGTGATCATCGGCATCGGCTGCATTCCGCTTTCCAAGTGGCGCAGCTTCGCCGCGGACACCGCACCGTTGCCCCCGACCCGCGCGGCGGCGTCCGCCCGCGGCTGATCCCGCGCCTCGCGGGGCGCGGCGGATCGTTCCCGCCGAACGCGCCGTCCGGCCGTTCTTCCACGCCGCCCGCTCAGCGCCCGAGCAACTCCTCGGCGTGGGCCAACGCGCTCTTTGCCGTCCGGTCGCCCAGCATGCGCGCGAGTTCGCCGACGCGCGCCTTGCGGCTCGCCTGGATCGGCTCGATCGATACCACCGCCCGGTCCTTCGACTGGTCCTTGGTCACCACGAGATGGCAGGTCGCCTGCGCCGCGACCTGCGGCAGGTGCGTCACGCACAACACCTGATGGTTCTTCGCGATGCCCGCCATCTGCGCGCCCACCACTTTGCCGATCTCGCCGCCCACGTTGGCGTCGACCTCGTCGAACACCAGCACCGGCACGTCGTCGAGGTCCGCGAGCACCGTCTTGAGCGCCAGCATCACGCGCGCGAGTTCGCCGCTCGACGCGATGCGGCTCAACGGCAGCGGCGCCTCGCCGACGTTGGGCGAAAACAAAAACTCCGCCGCGCAATCTCCCGTCGGCCCGAGTTCCGCCAACGGATTCACCCGCACCTGGAAATCCGCCTTCTTGAAACCCAGCTGGCCGATGCTCTTGGCCGCCACCTTCGCCAGCTCTTTCGCCGCCTTCTCGCGGACCAGCCGCAGCGCCTGCGCCTCCTTCTTCGCCGCCTTGTGCGCGTCGGCGATCTGTTTTTCCAGGCGGATCAGCGTCCCCTCGAGGTCGCCCTGGATCTCTAGCCGGCGCCGCATCTCGTCGCGTGCCGCCGCCACCTGCGCGACATCGCCGCCGTGTTTCCGTTTCACTTCGAGCCAAGTGTTCATTTTGGCCGCGAGTTCCTCCGCCTGCTCGGGATCGAACTGCAACTGCTGGCTCAGCCCGGAAAACTCCGCCCCGAGGTCGTTCAGCTCCACCACGGCCGAGGCGAGCCGGTCCGCCAGCGGCCTGCTCGCGGCGTCGATGCCCTCCAACTGCCGCGCCTGCCGCAGCAACTCCGCCAGGCGCCCCTGCACGCCCTCGTCGCCGATCAGCCCGCCGGCCAGCCCGCCCGCCAGCTCGATCAGCTCCTGCGCGCGGTTCATCCGCTGGAAATCGCGCTCCAACGCCTCGATCGCCTCCGCCCCGAGGTCGAGCGCATCGAGCCGCGCCAGCTGCGTGCGGAGAAACTCGATCTGGTCCGGCGTGAGCTTCGTCTCGCGCGTCACCCGCTCGCGCTCCGCCGTCAACGCGCGCCAGGTGGCGAATTTCACTCCATATGTCTCCCGCGCTCCCTGCGTCCGACCGTAGAGATCGAGCAATTCGAGCTGGCAGCTGTCCTTCAGCAGCCGGCGCGGCTCGCTGGGTCCGTGGAAATCGATCCAGTGCTCGCCCAGCCGCTGCAAGGTCGCGAGCGTCGCCAGCCCGCCGTTCACCGATATGCGCGGTGCCTTTTCCCGCGGCAGGCTGCGTTTCAGAATCAACACCCCGTCCTCGCAGGCCGGCAGGTCCAGCGCCGCCAGCACGGCGTCGATCGCCCGCGGATCGGCGAAAAACAAACTCGCCTCAACCTCCGCCGCCGGCGCGCCCTGGCGGATCACCGTCTTGTCCGCGCGTTCCCCGGCGAGCAGGCTGAGCGCGCCGAGCAAAATGCTCTTGCCCGCGCCGGTTTCCCCCGTGACCGCGGTGAATCCCGCTTCGAAGTCGAGGCACACTTCCTCGAGCAGGGCCAGATTGCGGATGCGCAGCGATTGGAGCATGGCCGCATACAGGCACAAAAAAACCGCCGGCAATCAAGCGGCGGCTGCGTCTCGGATGGTGGACCTTACTGGACTCGAACCAGTGACCTTTTCCATGTCAAGGAAACGCTCTAACCAACTGAGCTAAAGGTCCGAAAATCTGAGGTCGGCGAGTAACGCGGGCGCGACCGGGCAGCGCAAGGAAAAATCTTTCCGTTCATCCGCGAAAAAACGCGCGCGCATCGTCGCGGTCCCGCTCGATCTGCGCCCGCAGCGCCTCGAGTCCCGCAAACTTCGTTTCCGGCCGCAGAAACCGCAGCCACTCGACCTTCACGTGGTCGCCCTCGCCCAGCGGACACGGCCCCAACACATGGACCTCGAGCCGCGGCTCGATCGCCGTCTCCACCGTGGGACGCACACCGTAGTTCGCCACCGCCGGGAGCCAGCCCGACGTCGGCGCCGGCGCCGTCGGGGCCGGCGCGATGCGCACCGCATACACGCCCAGCCGCGGCCGCAGCTCCGGCGCCCACGGCACGTTGAGCGTGGGAAAACCGATCGTGCGCCCCAGCCGCTTGCCCGGCGCGACGACCCCGTGCGCGAAATACGGATACCCCAGCAGCGTGTTGGCCGCGGCGATCTCGCCCGCCTCGAGCAGCGCGCGGATGCGCGTGCTGCTGATCGGCTCGCCGTCCAGATTCACGCGCGGCGCGCTCGCGACGCGCACGCCGAGCCGGCGGCCCGTTTCCGTCAGCACTGCCACATCCCCGCGCCGCCCCCGGCCGAAGCGGAAGTTCTCGCCCACGTAGACCGCCGCGAGGTGCGGCAGCGCGCGCGCCAGCCACGGCAGGAACTCGTCCGCTTCGACGGCCGCCAATTCCGGCGTGAAGGGTTGGGTGATCACGGCGTCGACCCCGAGACCGCCCAACAGACGCGTCTTGGTTGCCGGCGGAAGAATCTGCCGCGTCGGCTGGTCGGGCCGGAACAACGCGCTCGGATGCGGCCAAAACGTCAGCACCGCCGCCAGCGCTCCTTCGCGCTCGGCCGCCCGCACCGCCGCCGCGATGACGGCACGGTGCCCCAGATGCACGCCGTCGAACATCCCGATGGCGAGATGCAGCGGGCGCGCCGGCAGCGCGGCCTCCGCCACTCCGTCGATTTGCCGGCACTCCTTCGTCACGGGTCGTCCGTCCCCGGGGTTCAGAGCGCGACGCTCGGCACCGCGTCGCGCGGCGCGATCAGGCGCTTCTCGATCTCGGGCAGTGTCAGCGCCTGGATCTGGTCGAGTGTGAGCGCCTGGGAGACGTGAAACTTGTCCGAAGCCGTGCGCCGCAGCGCCGCGAGGTGTGCGCCGCAGCCGAGTTTCTGCCCGAGGTCGTGCGCTAGCGTGCGCACGTAGGTGCCCTTGGTCACCCGCATCCGGAAGTCGAATTGCGGCAGGCCGAAGCGCGTGATCTCCCAGCCCATCACGCGGATGAAGCGCGGTTCGCGTTCCACTTCCTCGCCTTTGCGCGCGCTTTTGTAGAGCGGCACGCCGTCGATCTTGATGGCCGAATACATCGGCGGCGTCTGGTATTGGTCGCCGTGGAAGGTCCGGATCGCCGCCGCCACATCCGCCTCCGTCAGCTCGGGCACCGGCCGCGTCTCGAGCATTTCCCCGTCCGCGTCCTGCGTGTCGGTCACCTTCCCGAGCTCGATCGTGCCTTCGTATTCCTTGTCGAGACTCGTGAGATACTGCGAGACGCGGGTTGCCTTGCCGACGAGGATGATCAGCAAACCGGTCGCCATCGGATCCAGCGTGCCGGCGTGCCCGATTCGCTTCATCCGGAGTTTACCGCGGAGCCGCGCCACCACGTCGTGCGAAGTGTGGTCGCCCGGTTTGTCCACCAGGAGGATGCCCTCCATTTCCTTGGGCTGCATCAGCATGATTCAGCGGGCGGCGGCCGCATCGACCGCGGCGATCCGTTCGGCAAACGCGGTCATGAGACGGGCCTCGAAATCCTGCGTGCCGCTTTTCAGATTCAGTCCCGCCGCACAGGCATGGCCGCCGCCGTTGAACCGCGCCGCCACCGCGTCGAGGCGATAGGCCGGATCCTTGGCCCGCAAACTCGCCTTCACCGAACCGTCGGGCCGCTCCTCGATCAGCGCCCCGATGTCCACCCCCTCGATGCTGCGGGCGTAATCGACCAGTCCCTCGGTGTCCTCCGACGTCGAGCCGGTGGCTTCGAAAATACCCGCCGGCAAACGGCCGATGCATACCCGGCCGCCGCATTCGAGTCGCAGCGACGCGAGAAAATGCTGGAGGAGCTTCAGTTTCCCCACCGACTCGCGCTCGTAGAGTTCGAAGCCCGCCTCCGCCGGGCGCGCGCCGTGCGCCACCAGTTCGCCGGCGAGCAGGAAGCAGCGGCGCGAGGTGGAGTTGAACCGGAACTGCCCGGTGTCCGTCATGATGCCCGCGTAGAGCGCCCGGGCCGTCTGCGCGTCGACCGGCAGGCGCAGGTCGAAAAACATGCCGGCCAAAATCTCGCAGGTGGCCGCCGAATCGCTGTCGACGAGGTTCGTCTCCGCGTAGCCGCCGTTGGAAAGGTGATGGTCGATGACCGCGAGCGGCGATTTAAAGTGCGCCTTCAGCCGCTCGCCCGCCCGCGCGTGGTCCGCGCAATCGACAAAGATCGCCGCCCGGTCTTCGCCGGCGCGCAGCACGGCGTCGGTGTTCGCGAATGTCATCCCCGTGACCAGATACTGCAGCCGCCGCGGCACCGGATCGGGATTCACGCACAGGACGTCGATCCCCCGCGCCGCGAGCACGCGGG
>JBILLY010000263.1:0-6532 GCA_044375835.1 Opitutaceae bacterium | reverse complement strand
CGCGCTGGCTTACCGATCCGAGAAATCCGCTCACGTGGCGCAGCATCGTGAACCGCGTATGGCACTATCACTTCGGCCGCGGCCTCGTCGACACGCCCAACGATTTCGGCCGCAACGGCAGTCTGCCGAGCCACCCCGAGTTGCTCGACTGGCTCGCCGCCGAGTTCCGCGACAGCGGCGGCTCGTTCAAATCCCTCCATCGCCGGATCGTCACCAGCGCGACCTACCGGCAGGCCGTCACCGCCAATCCTGCGGCGGAAAAAATCGACTCGGGCAACACGCTCCTCTGGCGGCAAAACCGCCGCAAGCTCGAGGCCGAGGCGTTGCGCGACGCCGTGCTCGCCGTCAGCGGCAAACTCGATCTCACCATGGGCGGACCGGGCTGGCAGGATTTCGTGATCGAGCGGCCCGAACACTCCCCTCACTTCAAATACGAGCTCGCGAATCCCGAGGATCCGAAGACGTGGCGCCGTTCGATCTACCGCTTCGTCGTGCGCTCGCAGACGCAGCCGTGGATGACCTCGATGGATTGCGCCGATCCGTCGATGCGCGTCGACAAGCGCAACGAGAGCCTCTCCCCGCTGCAGGCGCTCGCGATGCTCAACAACGGTTTTGTCGTCACCCAGGCCCAGCATCTTGCCGCGCGCGTGCGCACCGAGCGCCCCGACGATCTGTCCGCCCAGATCGCGCGGGCCCATGCTCTCGCGCTCGGCCGTGCGCCGGAGCCGGCCGCCCTCGCCCAACTCGTCGCGTTTGCGGAAGCCGAGGGCTTGCCCGCGCTCTGCCGGCTCATCCTCAACCTGAACGAATTCACATTCGTCGACTGACAATGGCTCACGACTCTCCCTTCCATCGCCCCGCGGTGGCCCGCCCGATCTCCCGCCGCGATTTCCTCTGGCAGTCCGGCGGCGGGCTGGGCGGCCTCGCGCTTGCCGCGATGCTGGGCCAGGACCGCGCCCTCGCCGCCGACGGCCCGGCCCCGGCGTCGCGCCCGCTGCACCATCCGGCGAAGGCGAAACGCGTCGTGCAGTTCTTCATGGCCGGCGCCGCCAGCCACATCGATCTCTTCGACTACAAGCCCGAGCTGATCAAACGCCATGGGCAGCCGAGTGATTTCGGCGAGCCGGTGGAGGCGTTTCAAAACGGCCTCGGCCCGTGGCTCCGGCCCATCTGGGATTTTCAACCCTACGGTCGGTCCGGAAAAATGCTCGGCGAAGTCGTGGCCCCGCTCGGCGGCGTCGTCGACGATCTCGCGTTCGTCCACAACATGGTCGGCAAATCCGGCGTGCACAGCGCCGCGACGCTGCTGCAGTCCACGGGGTTCCAGCTGCCCGGCTTTCCCGGCGCCGGTTGCTGGGTCAGCTACGGCCTCGGCTCGCTCAACGAAAACCTCCCGACCTTCGTCGTGTTGCCCGACCACCGCGGCTTCGCCTCCAACGGTGTGAAAAACTGGGACGCCGCGTTTCTGCCGTCGCAGCACAGCGGCACGATCATTTTCCCCGGCACCGAGGCACCCGTCGCGGATCTGTTTCCCCATGCGTCGGGCAAGTTCATCACGCCACGCGGCGAGGCCGCGGCGCACCGGCTGATGGCCGACCTGAATCGGCAGCACTCCGCCACGCGCGACGGCGACCAGCGCCTCGACGCGCGCATCCGCAGCTATGAGCTCGCCGCGCGCATGCAGCTCGCCGCCCCCGAGGCGCTGAACCTCAAGGCCGAGCCCGCGCACGTCCTGAAACTCTACGGACTCGACGGGGGGCCGCAGACCTGGCCGAAGGAAATCAACGCCGACGAGGAAGCCTTCCACTTCTCGCAAAAGTGCCTCGCCGCGCGCCGCCTGCTCGAGCGGGGCGTGCGCTTTGTCCAAATCTGGAGCGGAAACGACAACAGCTTCCCGCGCCGCAACTGGGACTCGCATGAGAACGTGGAGCGCGACCACGGCCCGCTCGCCCTCGGCATGGCCCGCGGCGCCGCCGCGTTCATCAAGGATCTCAAGCAACGCGGCCTGCTCGAGGACACGCTGATTCTCTGGACAACCGAGTTTGGCCGCATGCCGTCCTCGCAAGGCGGCAAGGGCCGCGACCATAATCCGTTCGTTTTCACCAATTGGCTCTGCGGCGGCGGCATCAAGGGCGGCGTCACCCATGGGGAGAGCGACATCTGGGGCTACAAACCGCTCGACCGGTCGAACCCGACCACGGTTTACGACATCCACGCCACGATTCTCCACCAACTCGGGCTCGACCACACGCGCCTCACGTTCCGCCACAACGGCATCGACCGCCGGCTCACCGATGTGCACGGCCATGTCATCGAGAACATCCTCGCGTAAGGTCCCGTCCCGGATCGCCGCGGACGAAGGCCCCGTTTGCCGGCGGGATTCTCAACGGCCTCGTTCGGCTCGTGCCGGTCGTTTTCTCCGTGAGCCTCGCCGCCGCCGCACCGGTGGACTTCGTGCGCGACGTGCGCCCGATTTTTGAAAAACACTGTTACGAGTGCCATGGCGGACAGAAACAGAAGTCGGGCCTGCGCTTCGACGTCAAAGCCGCGGCCCTGAAGGGCGGAGACAGCGGGGAGCCGTGCATCGTGCCCGGAGATGCGGCGAAGAGTTCCCTTATCCGGCTGGTCGCGAGTGTGGATGAGGATGACCGGATGCCTTCGAAAGGACCGCCTCTTTCGCCGAGGGAAATCGCGACGCTGACCACGTGGATCAACGAAGGCGCTGTCTGGCCCGACGGTGTCGATACGACGACGTTGATCGCCAAGACGGATTGGTGGAGCTTGAAACCGCTGCACTTGGCCGGAGTGGGCGCGCTGAAGCCCGCACCGACGATTGACGACCTGGTCGCCGCGCAACGAGCGGGAAAAGGTCTCGTGGCCTCGCCGCGCGCGGACCGTCGCACGTTGATCCGGCGTCTCTTCCTGATCGTCCACGGTTTGCCGCCGACCCTGCCGGACGTGGAGGCGTTCGTGGCGGACAAAGATCCGCGCGCCTACGAAAAGCTCGTGGACCGCGTGCTCGCGTCGCCGCGCTACGGCGAAAAGATGGCGCAGCATTGGCTGGACGTGATCGGCTGGGGGGAAACGCACGGTTTCGAAATCAACACGCCCCGGAACTCGGCGTGGCCGTTTCGGGATTACGTGATCGAGGCGTTCAACTCCGACCGGCCGTACGCGCGGTTCATCCTGGAGCAACTCGCCGGCGACAGCGTGGCGGAAGACCGGGCCACCGGTTTTCTGATGGCGAAACCCGCACCCCGGAGCGCGGGCGGCGACGGAGCGTCTCTATCGCAACGACGCGAAACTGGCCGCGATGTTGGACGCCGAGATGTTGTATGCGGGAAAATTCGAGAAGCCCGGTCCCATCCGTCGCCTGGCCCGGGGTGATGTCAATCTGCCGAAGGAGGAGGTGCCGCCGGGCGCCCCGCGCGAAATCGGACCGCCCCTGGTCCTGCCCGCCACGAGTTCCTACCCCGAACGGCGTGCGGCCCTGGCGCGGTGGATCGCGCAGCCGGAGAATCCGCTCGCCGTCCGCGTCATGGTGAACCGGCTGTGGCAGTGGATCTTCGACGCAGGCCTCGTCGCGACACCGAGAGACTATGGGCATCAGGGGGCGCCGCCGACGCATCCGGAACTCCTCGACTGGCTCGCGCAGGAATTCTCCGGCCGCGGCGGGAGCGTGAAACACGTGATGAGATTGCTCCTGCTCTCCGCCACGTTTCAGCAGAGCAGCCACCCGAACGCCGACGGCATGGCGTTGGACGCGGGCAACCGCCTGCTCTGGCGGTTTGCCCCGCGCCGAGTGGATGCCGAGGACGTGCGCGACGGGATGCTGCTGCTCGCCGGCACGCTGGACCTGCGCATGGGCGGTCCCGGGTTCAGTGTCTTCGAGCCGAACGACAGTTACGTGCGCATCTACAAACCGAAGGAAAACTACGGCGCGGAGGAGTGGCGCCGGATGATTTACATGACGCGGATCCGCGTGGCGAAAGACTCCACGTTCGGGGCGTTCGACTGCCCCGATTTCACCCAGGATCAAGCCGCACGCACCCGCTCGACCACCGCCCTTCAGGCGCTGAATCTGTTCAACAGCCCGTTTGTCATGGAGCAGGCCGGGCACCTGGCGGCCCGCGTGCAGCGCGAGGCGCCGGGCCCCGTTGCCACCCAGGTGCAGCATCTCTTCCGCCTGGCCCTGCACCGCCCGCCTTCGCCGCAGGAGGCGGCGGTTTGCACGAAGCTCGCCCTCGACCACGGGCTGCCGGCGGTGTGTCGCATGATTTTCAATACTAACGAACTCCTGTTCGTGCCATGAACACCTCCACTCCTTCCGCATGAAGGCGCCCGTTCTTTCCTCCACCGGCCGGGCGCTGCTGGACCGCCGGACCTTTCTCCAGCAGTTCGGCCACGGTGCGGCCGGGATCGCGCTCGCCACGTTGCTCAGCCGGGACCGCGCGTTGGGCGCGTCAGCGGTACGGCCCATGATTGATTCAGGCCGGCCGCTGGCCCCGCGGGCACCGCATTTTGCGGCCAAGGCCAAACGGCTGCTGATGATTCAGTGCTCGGGTGGGGTGAGCCATCTGGACTCCTTCGATTGGAAACCGGAACTGCTGCGCATGGACGGCAAACCGATGCCGGACGCCAAGGAAAACTTCGTCACCTTTCAGGGTGAAAACGGCAACCTCGTGCGCCCGCTCTACGAGTTCAAGCCCCGCGGCCGGAGCGGGAAGATGCTCTCCGATCTCTTCCCCCGGATTGCGGAGATGGCGGACGACCTGTGCTTCATCCACTCCATGACCGCCAAGTCGAACACGCACGGTCCCGCCGACTGCCAGATGAACACCGGCCTCATCTTCGACGGCTACCCCAGCGTCGGCGCCTAGACGAGTTACGCGCTGGGGTCGGAGGCGGACGACCTGCCCGCGTTTGTGGCCATCCCCGACACCCGCGGCGTGCCGGTGGGCGGACCGAACGACTGGGGCAACGGCTTCCTTCCGGCGGTGTTCCAGGGCACCGCCTTCAACGCCAGCCAGCCGATCTACAATCTCGAACCAGGGACGCGACCTGAACAAACTCCCCGCCGCGGCGGACGGAGACCGGGCGGGCGACGACCGCGTGACGAAAAATCTGACAAACGCCGCCTCAAAACCCCAGTGACAGGATTCTGCCATGGGCTACTATCGGGAAGTCTCCGGTCGCCACCCCCGGCCGCCGGGAGACGCGGATCCACCCCATCCCCGCAACCCATGACTGCACACCCCACGTTCCCCCTGCGCGCCCTTCGACTCGCCTGCCGCTGCCTCGCTCTCGCGGGCCTCTCCGCTGCATGCGCGGTTGCGGAAGCTCAAACTACCAGCGCGGCCTCGAGCCGTTCCGTCGCGAATCCAAGTTCTGCTGCGGCGAAAACGCCGGCCGACGCCGGAGGCATCTCCGGGCGCGTCAGCAACGGCGCGACCAAGGCGTTGCTCGAGGGCGCCGCCGTGGAAATCCCTGCGCTTGGGCTGCGCGCACTCACCGATTCCATGGGGCGCTTCCGCTTCGACCAACTGCCGGCGGGCACCCACGCCGTGACCGTCACCTATACCGGCCTCAATCGCGAAGAGCGCACCGTTGCACTCGCCGCGGGACAGCAAGCGCTGGTCTCGATCGACCTCGTGTCGGATATCTATCGATTGGAAAAGTTCAGTGTGGTCGGTGAACGGGAAGGCAACGCGGCCGCGCTCACGGCCCAGCGCAACGCCGATAGCGTGAAGAGCGTCGTGGCGCTCGATGCCCACGGCAACCTGTCCAACAGCGAGGCGGGCGAGTTGCTGATCCGCCTTCCGGGCATCGCCGGCTCGCTCAACGGCGAGGGCGTCGTCAGCGAAGTGATGGTCCGCGGCACCAATCACACGCTCAACTCCGTCACCGTCGACGGCAACAAGATGGCGAGCTCCGGCGGCATGAACCGGAATTTCCGCACCAACAGCATCCCGGGCGCATTCTTCGACACGATCGAGGTCACAAAGGCGGCGACGCCCGACATGGATGCGGACTCGCTCGGCGGAAACATCAACATGAAGACCCGCTCGCCGCTCAGCATGAAGGAAAAGCGCCGGATGATCTACCGCTTTGGCGCGAAATGGGCGCCGCCGTTCTACGACCACAATCCGGCGACCCGTAACCACTCGATCCACCCGATGACCTCCTTCAGCTATCAGGAGGTGTTCGACGCCTTCGGCGGCGATCGCAATCTCGGCGTCACCTTCAGCATGTTCTACAGCGAGAACGCGGTGTCCGCGATCCAGATGACGCAGGACTACGCCTTCGTCACCACGAGCCCCGCCTACGTGTGGGACTATCGCTCGGCGGACATCTACAACAACCGCCTGAACAGGAGCGCGACCCTGAAGCTCGACTACCGGTTCAGCCCGACGTTTCGCGTTTTTCTCAACGGTATCTACAACGACGCGCACGAGCGCTCATTCGAGTATCTGCGGACGCGCGCATTCACGTCGCGCACCGTCGCGGCGCTCAACGCCGCCGGCCAGCCCAC
>JBILLY010000262.1:0-6556 GCA_044375835.1 Opitutaceae bacterium | reverse complement strand
CCTCACCGCCACCATCGCCGACGGCACGCGCGAACGCTGTCTGGCCGCCGGCATGGACGAACACCTCACCAAACCGCTCGACCTGCGGAGATTCCGCTCCCTCCTGCAACGGTTCATCGCCCAAGGCGGGCCCGCCGCCCGCGTTGGCGCCGTCCCCGCGCTCTCCCCGACTCAGGGTTGAGCCGGCTTCCCGGTTGCCTGCATCGTCGCCGCCTGCTTCGCCATGTCGGCGATGTCCGGCGCCGGCAACACCACCATGCCGGTGATGCGACCGTTCGCGAAATGCTGCAGCGAGATGCCCAGCACCTTGCCCTGCGGGTCGAACACCGGCGTCCCCGGCGATTGCTCCGTCAAAAGATAGAAACGGCGCGGCTTCTCCACGATGCCGAGCACCTCGGTCGCCCGCACCACCGGCACGCGCTGCAGCGACTTCGAGGCGCGCGCGACGAAGAAGTAGTTGCCCAACACCTGTCCCTCCGCCGCCTCGCCGAGATTCACCGCCGGGAAGACCCGGCCCGCCTCCTCGGTCTCCGGCGCCATGAACGCGAGATCGAGGTCGGCATCCTTCATCACGAAGCGCGCCGGCACTTCTTTGCCGTCGGCCAGGCGCAGCTTCACCTCCTTGAACTCCGCGCCCACAAACTCGACGCCGCGCAGCGATCCCTGCGCCGCCCGCAACGAATCGAACTGCACCTGCGGATCCACCCCCGCCAGGGACGTGACCGTGAGCCCGCCGGGCGAGATCACCGTCCCGTTCACCTCGATGCGGCGCTCGCTCGGCGGCGCCTCGCGCTCGCCCATCTTCATTTTCACCGTCACCACCAGCTCGACGCCCACGATGGCGTCGGCATGGCGCTTCATGAGCGCCCGTCCCGCCGCCGCCTCGGTTTCCGGTGCGGCCTGCAACGCGACGGAGGCGACGGCGACTGCCGCCGCCGGGTAAAAGAATCGGAGCATCTTCATGATTTTGGTTTGATCGGCTTGAGATTGATTTCGACGAACTGCGTCTGGCCCCGCCGCCGCACCAGCAGCACCAGCCACGATTTGCCGCTGGACGCGAGCGCCTCGCGGGCGCGCTTGAGATCATCGAGCGAGCTCACCGCGGCTCCGTTCGCCTGCTCGATCACATCGTCGGCCCGCAGTCCCGCGAGCGCCGCCCAGCCCGCCGGCACCGCGCTCTCGACCAACGCCCCCTTGGCCCCGACGCCGAGCTGCAGCTTCACCCGGTCGTCGAACGCGATGTCGCGCGCCGAAAATTCCAGCAACTCATCCTGCCACCACGCCATCTCGGCGGTCGGCGCCGGTTGCTCCTCGAGCACGACCTTGAGCTTCTGCACCGCGCCGTCGCGCCAGACATCCAGCACCGCCTCGGTGCCGGAGCGGTATTGGCGGATCTGGCGCGCCAACACGTCGGTGTCCTCTTGCCGTCGCGCCGGCACCGCCGTGCCGTCGAGCGCGAGGATCACATCGCCCACCCGCAGCCCGCCCGCTTCCGCCTTCGTCGCGGGATAAACGCGGGTCACGCGCGCGCCGCCGTCGGCCTTCACGCCGAGCCGGGCCGACAATTTCGGTGTCAAGGGTTGCGACGCGATCCCGAGCCACGCTTTGCGCGCTTGCGTCGGCGGATTGCGTTCCTCGCGCCGGCGCAATTCGACGACCGCGTTCAGCACCGCCCCGTCGCGCCGCACGGCCGCGAGGACCGTGCGCGTGCCCTTCGGCGCGTCCGCCATCAGTTTCTCCGTCACCGCCTTCAAGTCCGCCACGCTGCCGACCGGCTGGCCTTCCACCGCCACGAGCACGTCCTCGCGGCGCAGCACCGGTTCGGCCTGGCCGGCCGGCCCCGCCGGCCGGATGTTTTCCAACCAGACGCCGCGCGCGTCGGGCAACCGCTCGTTGCGCACGATCTTCGCCGTCAGGTCGCGCACGACGAGGCCCCAGGTGCCGAGTTCCGTGTCGTCGGACCGCGCCGGCTCGCGCGGCAGCAGCTTCACCTTCGCCGTCGCGCGTTGGCCCGCGCGCTTGTAGTCGAGCGCAAGGTCGCGCCCCGGCAGCTGGCTCGATTCCAGCCGCACGAAATGGGAAACCGCCTTCTCCTCCGCGCCCTCGATCGCCTGCCCGTCGCAGGCCAGAATCACGTCGCCCGGCCGCAACCCCGCCTGCGCCGCGGGCGAACCGTCCGCCACGTCGCCGACCACCACGCCCAGCGTCTCGCCGTCCGCCTCGAGCCGCGGCTGCACCGTGAGGCCCGACCAGCCGCGCGTCACGCGGCCGTGCGCGATGAGCTGCTCCGTCACCGCCTGCGCCAGCGTGCTCGGGATCGCCCCGCTCAGGCTCACGACGCCGATTTCATTGATGCCCACGATCTCGCCGCGCGCATTCACCAGCGGCCCGCCGCTGTTGCCGCCGAAGATGCGCGCGTCGTGCAGCACCCAGCGCACAAATTGCCCCACGTCCTCCCCGCGCAGCATCATGCGCCCGACCGTCTGCTCCGGCAGCACGAGCGAAGGATTGGAGACGATCCCGCGCGTCACCGACTGCGAAAGGAAACCGGGGCTGCCGAGCGCGAACACTTCCTCGCCGACCGTCAGCTTCGACGAATCGCCGAACTTCGCCACCGGGACCGGCGCCGCGCCTTTCGGGCGCTGGGTCAGGTCCAGCTGCAGCACGGCGAGATCGGTCAACGCGTCCTGCCCGACGAGCTTCGCCTCCACGTGCGATCCGTCGAAGAGGTAGCAGCGGAAAAAGTCCCCGTCCTCCGTCACGTGGCAGTTCGTCACCACATGGCCCTGGGCGGTCACCACCACGCCGCTGCCGCCCGACCATTGCTTCGTCAGCCGCCCGTCGCTCGGGCGGAGCCGGATCGCCTCGATGCGCACGATCGATGGAAAAATCCGCGCCAACATCGGGTTCTCCGCCGCCGCCGCGGCCGCCGCCGGTTGCGCGGCCCGCAGCACGGGCACCGCGCCGATTGCACCGAGACCGAGGCACAGGGCCGCGCGTCGCCAGAACGAAAAGATCGACATCATGGGGTGGGTAACGGAACGCGCGAAAGACGGCGAATCCCCCGGTGACGCAAGCGGCAAAGCGCCCGGCCGGCTGCGGCGCGTCAGCCGACCGCCGCCGCCATCGCCGCCGCCCGCAGCGCGCCGCGATCGATCTTCCCGTGCGCCGTCCTCGGCCATGGCACGATCGCCACCGCCCGCTTCGGCCGTTCGTGGGCCGCCAGCGCCGCGCTCGCTCGCCGGAGGTCCGGCACCACCGTCCCGCCGCCGGGGTAACAGGCCACGACCGCCTCGCCCCATTCCGCATCCGGCACCCCGATCACCGCCACATCGTCGAATTCCCCGCTCGCCCGCAGCGCCGCCTCCACCGCCGCCGGCTGCACTTTCTTCCCGCCCGTGATGATCACCGCATCCGCCCGGCCCGCCACGTGCAACCGGCCCGCGGCGTCGATTCGCCCCAGATCGGTCGTCACCCACTCCGCCCCGCTCCGCCACTCCGGCACGTAGCCGCGAAACAACGACTGCCCGCCGACCACCACGCGGCCGTCGCCGTCCGTCCGCACCGTCGCATGGGGCAGCGCGCGCCCGCTGCTCCGATCACCCGCCGCAAATTCCTCCGGCCGCTGCGCCGCCACCATCGCCGCCGTCTCCGTCATGCCGTAGCTCTGCACTGCGCGCACCCGCGCCGCCGCCGCCAGTTCCGCCAGCTCCGGCCACACCGGCCCGCCGCCGAGCAGGACCAGGTCGAACCCGCGCAGCCACGCCGTCGCCTCCGGCTGCGCCAGCAGCCGCTGCAGCTGCGTCGGCACCAGCGAAATCACCCACGCCCCCGCCGCCGCCTCGAGCGCCGGACGCTCGCCCCGTTCCAGCGCTTTCCAGTCCCACGCGACGTGCCGTCCGCCCGTCGCCGCGCACCGCGCCCGCGCCATGAATCCGCTCACATGATACGCCGGCAGCACGTCGACCGCGTTGACCCGCTCCACGCCGAAATGCCGGCAAAACCCAGCCGTCGCCGCCCCCACCGTCCGCTCGTCGTGCCGCGCCCACCGCGGCGCACCGCTCGAGCCGCCCGTCGCGATCGCCAACCAGCCCAACCCCTCCGGCCCCGCTTCCACCGACTCGAGCCCGGCCCCCGCGTCGCGCCCCGCGCCGCCGAGCCACACCAATCCCGCGTGTTCCGTCGCGATTTCCGTCCCGAGCACCAGGCGCTTCAACTGATCGCGTTCCATACGGCCTCCGCGTCCAGCCGCGCCACATCCTCCGTCCGCACAAACGCCGCCGCATACGGCCCGTCGCAGCGCCGGTCCGCAAAGAGCGGCCAAACGCCGAAACCCAGCGCCCGCGCCGCCGGCTCCTCCGGCCGCCACGCCAGCGCCCGCCGCAACGCCGCCCGCGCCCCCACCGCTGTCTCCAGCGCCGACGAAAACACCACCGCCGCGCGCGCCTTCGCCAGCGCCGCCAACGCGCCGTCCGCGTCGCCGAGCAGCGCCGTCTTCACGACGTAGACGCCGGGCCAGCCGAGGCCGATCCACCGCGTCACGTCGCCGTCGCCGACGACCGATTCGTCCAGGGCCAGCGGCGTCGGGAAATCCCCCGCCAGTCCCAACAGCACGTCGTCGCACCGTCCGCGCTCGCGCGCCGTCGCCTCCGCTCCCGCGAAACACGGCTGTTCGACATACTCCACCGGCCGGTCCGCGCAGCGCTCCAGCCACCGCTCCGCCTTCCGCCGGTCCCACGCGCCGTTGGCATCGAGCCGTAACTTGCCCCCCGCCGGCAACGCCGCGCACACGTCGTCCAGCAATGCCAGCTCGTCCGCCGCGTCCCCCACGCCCACTTTCCATTTGAACACCCGGAAGCCCGCGTCCGCTTTCGGCGCGATCTCGGCGAGCACCGCCCGCCCCGCCGGCAACAACGCCGCCACCGGCAGATACGCCCGCGCCTTCGCGACCGTTCCCTCCGCCGCTCCCGCACCGCCGTCGCCCGTCCTCACCTTCGCGTCCAACTCGTTGATCGCATCCGCCACCGCACGTCGCAGACACGGCATCCCCGGCGGCACTCCGGCCAACAGCGCCGCCGTGTCCGCATACTCTTCCAACCCGCGCGCCGCCGCTTCCGCCGCCTCCGCCGTCTCCGTGCCGAACCACGGGATCGGCGCCGCCTCGCCCCACCCCACCGCGCCGCTCCCGCCTTCGCTCGCGTCCTCCACCCGCACGATCAGCCCTTCGCGCTCGGCCCACGCGCCGTGCGCCGTGCGCACCGGCGCGCGAAACGGCAGCCGATAGCCGCGAAACTGGAAACGCACGTTCATGCCCCACGTCATACGCGCGTCGCTCGCCGCGCAAACCCGACTTTCTGTTTGCGCATCCCGCGCCCGGACATACTCCGTTCATGGCAACTCATGACCAAGGTTGCCACGTCCTCCGCCTCCGCCGCCGCGTCCGCCGACGGCGAATTTTATCTCCCGGCCGACGCCTTCTTCCGCGCCAACTTGCCCACGGCGCTCACCTTCGACGACGTGTCGCTGGCGACCCTCTACTCGGAGATTCTCCCCAAGGACGCCGACACCTCCACCGCGCTCTCCGACGCCCTGCGTCTCCAGATTCCCGTCATCTCGTCCGACATGGACACCGTCACCGAGTCGCGCATGGCGATCGCGATGGCGCTCAACGGCGGCCTCGGCCTCATCCACTACAACATGTCGCCCAAGGATCAGGTGAAGGAAGTGGCCCGCGTGAAGCGCCACATCCACGGCCTCATCGAGGATCCCATCACCGTCTCGCCCGACCAGCTCATCGGCGACGTCCTCGCCCTGATCGAAGCCAAGCGCTTCGCGTTCTCGACCTTTCCTGTGGTCGACGCCTCCGGCCGTCTCGCCGGCCTCCTCTCCGGCAACCTCGTCAAAGATCGCTACAAAACCAAAAAGATCGCCGACGTCATGACGCCCCGCGCCCAGCTCCGCACCGAGCGGCACCGCGCCATCGCCAAGGATCCGATCAAGGCCGCCGACGCCTTCTTCACCGCCCACGTCGGCATCAACAAGATGCTCGTCGTCGACGACGCCGACCAGCTCCGCGGCCTCATCACCGCGTCCGACGTCGAGCGCATCACCGCCGAGTCGAAATCCCGCCGCAAGCCCGCCCGCGACGCCGATTTCCGCCTCGTCGTCGGCGCCGCCCTCTCGCCCGTCCGCAAGCCCGACGGCTCGCTCGACCGCGACAAAATCGTCGAGCACGTCGGCCACCTCGTCGACGAGCACGTCGACGCCATCGCCGTCTCCACCGCCCACGGCCACACCGCCGGCGTCGGCGACGTCGTCAAACTCGTCCGCAGCGCCTTCAAGCACCTCACCCTCATCGCCGGCAACGTCACCTCCGCCGGCGGCGTCGCCTTCCTCGCCGACTGCGGCGCCGACGCCGTCAAAGTCGGCCAAGGCCCGGGCTCCATCTGCACCACCCGCATCGTCGCCGGCGTCGGCATCCCTCAGCTCACCGCGCTCCACGTCGCCGGCACCGCCGCGAAGAAGAAGGGCGTCAAACTCATCGCCGACGGCGGCA
>JBILLY010000518.1:0-4134 GCA_044375835.1 Opitutaceae bacterium | reverse complement strand
GCACGCGGCGGTGGGCGACTCGGATTGGTTCGGCGACAGCACGCGGACGCAGGCGCTCGTCGACGGTTTCGCGGAAGGCTGCCGCACGGCCGGCGCAGTCTGGGGCGGCGGCGAGACGCCGACGCTCGGCGGCGTGGTCGAGCCGGAGGCGATCGTGCTCGCGGGCTCGGCGATCGGAAAGATCGAGCCGAAGTCGCGCCGCATCGTGGGCGACGTGCGCGACGGCGACACGATCTTGTTTCTCGCGAGTTCGGGCGTGCAGACCAACGGACTCTCGCTTTGCCGCCGGCTGGCGGCGCAGTTGCCGCAGGGTTACCGCACGCCGATCGGGCACGGCGATCCGCGCTCGTTCGGCGAGGCGCTGCTGGCGCCGTCGGTGATCTACGTGGCGTTCGTGCGCGAGTGCCAGCGCCGCGGGGTGAAACTCAACTACGTGGCGCACGTGACCGGCCACGGGTGGCGGAAGCTGATGCGGCTCGAGGAACCGTTCGTCTACGAGATCACGACGCCGCGCGAAGCGCCGGCGCTGTTCAAGTTCATGATCGAGGCCGGCCCGATCGAAGTGCGCGAAGCGTATGCGACCTTCAACATGGGCGTGGGCTTCGCGGCTTACGTCTCGCCGGATCAGGCGGACGCGGCGCTCGCGATCGCCAAGGAGACCGGCTACGACGCCTGGAGCGCGGGCCGGGTGAAGCGCGAAGGCGGCCGCAAGGCCGTCACGGTGCCGTCGCTCGGACTCACGTTCGAGGGCGACACGTTGCAGCTGCGCTGAGCGCGACGGGCGGCGTGCGGTGGCTGCGGCATCGCTGCGCTTGCGGACGCGGGCGGTCAGCCGGGCGGCCCGTGGTCAGACCATGGTCCTAAGTGGCGGCGCGGGGCGTGTCGCGCGTTGACGGCGATGCACGGCGGCCGGCAGGCTCGGCGGACCAACCCCATGCGACCCATCGTCCAGATCAGTTTGGATCTCACCGATCGCGCGGAGGCGTTGAGCACGGCCGAACTCGCGCTGCGCGCGGGCGTCGACTGGCTCGAGGCCGGCACGCCGTTCATTCTCGCGGAGGGCGTGCACGGCGTGCGCGCGCTGCGCGAGCGTTTCCCGACGACGCCGATCGTCGCCGACCTGAAGATCATGGACGGCGGCTACCTCGAGGCCGAGATGATGGCCAAGGCCGGCGCCACGCACGTGGTCGTCATGGGCCGCGCGCACGAGGAAACTCTCAAAGTCGTGGTGAAGGCCGGGCGCGACTACGGGGTGAAGGTGATGGGCGACAACCTCGGTTTCCCCAACATGGTCGACGGCGCGAAGTTCATCGAGGACCTCGGCTGCGACTATGTGATCCACCACATCGGCTACGACGAGCGCCGCGGGATCGCGGCCGCGGGCCGGCGCATGCCGAGTCCGCTCGACGATCTGCGCGCGGTGGTTGCGGCGGTGCAGGTGCCGGTGCAGGCGGTCGGCGGGCTCACGCTCGAGCAGGCGGTGCGCACGCCTGAATACGGCGCGCCGCTCGTGGTGATCGGGGCGCCGCTGGCGGTGGACGCGGACGCGTTCCGCACGGCGGACGGCAATCTCGAGGGCACGCTGCGGATCATCTGCGACCGCGTGCACGGGTATGGCGATGTGGCGGTGGGCAAACAGGAGACCAAACGATGAAAAGCGCCGGAGTCGTGAATTTTTCCTCCGCGCCGCACAGCGTGGAAATCCGCGAAGTGGAACGGCCGACGGCCGGGCCGGACGACGTGATCCTCGCGGTCGAGGCCGTGGGCGTCTGCGGCAGCGACCTGCACCAGTGGCACGGCTCGCACAGCTGGCCGGTGAACTATCCGGTCGTGCTCGGGCACGAGTTCGGCGGGCGGATCGCGGAACTCGGCGCGGCCGTGCGCGGCTGGGCCGAGGGCGACCGCGTGGTGAGCGAGACGGCGGCGGTCATCGATCCCACCAACCCGATGTCGCGCGCCGGACTCTACAATCTCGACCCGACGCGCAAGGGCTTCGGCTACGGCGTGAACGGGGCGATGACCAAATTCGTCCGCGTGCCCGCGCGTTGCCTGCACCGGGTGCCGGATTCGCTGCCGATGGAACATGCCGCGCTCACCGAGCCGTGCTGCGTCGCCTACAACGCCGTCATCAAGAACGCCCGCGTGCAGCCCGGCGACCGCGTGGTGGTGCTCGGCCCGGGGCCGATCGGCATCCTCTGCGCGGCGATGGCGCGGCTCGCCGGCGCCGAAGTGGCGCTCGTCGGCCTCGAGCGCGATCGCGGCCGGCTCGAGACGGCGAAAGCCTACGGGTGCGACGTGATCATCGGCGACGCGGCGCCGTGGGCCAAGGCCCGCGACGGCCTCGGCGCCGACGGCGTGATCGACGCGGCGGGCGTGTCGGCGGCGTTGAAGACCGCGATGGAGATAGTGCGGCCGGCGGGCTGGATCAGCAAAGTGGGTTGGGGCCCGCAGCCGTTGAACTTCTCGCTCGATCCGCTGGTGCAGAAAAACATCACGCTGCAGGGCAGCTTTTCCCACAACTGGCCGATTTGGGAGCGGGTGCTCGCGTTGCTGACCTCGGGGCAACTGGACGTGCGGCCGATCCTCGGCGGCGTGTGGACGCTCGAGGCCTGGCACGAGGCCTTCGAAAAGATGCACGGCGGCGCGATCGTGAAGGCGGTCTTGAAACCGGTCTGACCATGCGCCTGCGGGACAAAGTCATCATCGTCACGGGCAGCACGGGCGGCATCGGCAAGGCGATCGCCGTGCGCGCAGTGGCGGAGGGCGCGCGGGTGCTCATCCACGGGATCGACCGCGGCGAAGGCGAGAAGACGGCGGCGGCGCTGGGCGCAAGCGCGGCGCTGCACCTGGACGACCTCGCCGACCCGCGGAGCGCACCGCGCATCGTGGCGGCGGCGACGGCGGCGTTCGGGTGCGTGGATGCGGTGGTGAACAACGCCGCGATCGTGCCGCGCAGCCGGCTCGGCTCGACGAGCGCGGAACTCTTCGACCGCACCATGGCGATCAACGTGCGCGCGCCGCTGCTGGTCATCCAGGCGGCGTTTGCCCAGCTGAAAGCCAATCGCGGCTGCGTGCTCAACATCGGTTCGATCAACGCGCTCAGCGGCGAGGCGACGCTGCTCGACTACAGCATCTCGAAAGGCGCGCTGCAGACGCTCTCGCGCAACCTCGCCAACGCCCACGCCGAGGATGGGGTGCGCTTCAACCACTTCAATGTCGGCTGGGTGCTCTCCGAGCGCGAATATGCGATGCAGGTCGCGGAGGGGCAGCCGCCGGATTGGCCGGAGCGGATTCCCAAGGCCTTCGCGCCGTCCGGGCGGATCATGAAACCCGAGGAGATCGCGGCGGCGTCGGTCTACTGGCTGGGCGACGAGTCGCGGCCGGTAAACGGCGCGGTTGTGGATCTGGAGCAATTCTGCCTCCACGGGCGGAATGCCGTGAAAGTGTAGTTGCCTGCGCCAACCTGCCGTCGGCTCCCGTGCGCCGCGGCGCCGAACTGATTTTTCCCATGCCCCGACTCTCCGCGTTTCCGAAGGCGTTCATGCGCCAACTGTGCAAAGACGGATCGATGACGATCCGCGACTGGGTCGATCTTGCCGCGCCGCTGCAGGTCGACGG
Organism: Opitutaceae bacterium; assembly: GCA_044375835.1. GTDB lineage: Bacteria > Verrucomicrobiota > Verrucomicrobiia > Opitutales > Opitutaceae > ER46. The sequence continues at coordinate 516 of JBILLY010000518.1, read as the reverse complement.
CCTCGAGTTCTACAGCGGATTTCTCGAACTCGCCGACGAGTCGCGCTGGGCCGAGGCGCGGCGCACGGTGGAGGCGCGTGGGATGACGATCCCGATGCTGTGTTGCTCGCCGGATTTCTCGCAGCCCGACCCGGCGCTGCGCGCGGCGGAGATCGAGCGGGAGAAGATGTGGATCCGCATGGCGGCGACGCTGGGCGCCGGCTACTGCCGCGTGCTCTCCGGCCAGCGTCGCCCGGAGCTGACCCGCGCGCAGGGCCTCGACCTCGTCGTCTCGGCGATCGAGGCGTGCCTGCCGGAGGCGGAGCGCTGCGGCGTGACGCTGATCATCGAGAACCACTACAAGGACGATTTCTGGAGCTACCCGGAGTTTGCGCAGAAGATGGACGTCTTCTGCGAACTGGTGGACCGCATTCGGCACCCGCGCTTCGGCGTGAACTACGATCCGAGCAACGCGTTTCTCGCCGGCGACGACCCGCTCGAATTGCTGGAGCGCGTGAAGCACCGCGTGGTGACGAT
>JBILLY010000261.1:0-6575 GCA_044375835.1 Opitutaceae bacterium | reverse complement strand
GGACGCATCTTGGCGGCGCCGGTGCTGATCTGGCTCTCGGCGTGGGTGAAGGCGACGCTGCCGCTGCCCGCGGCGATCTCGCTGCTGGCGGGACTGTTTCTCTTCGGGTTGATCGTGCTGCGGTTTTTGCCGGAGACGAAGGGACGCGAGCTGCCGGAGTAGGAGGGGCGGAGCGGGCGGCGGTGGCGGGGCCGGGAGGACGCGGGCGTTGCGGGCGTGGCGCGGAGGCGTCAGTGTTTTCGTCATGCCAAACCTCTACATCGTGGCGGGACCGAACGGAGCGGGGAAGACGACGTATGTGCGGGATTTCCTGCCGCAGGAGATGCGGTGCAAGGAATTCGTGAACGCGGACCTGATCGCGGCGGGCTTGTCGCCATTTGCCGCGGACAAGGCGGCGTTTCAGGCCGGGCGCATCATGCTGGAACGCCTGCGCGAACTGGCGGGCCGGCGGGAGGATTTTTCGTTCGAAACGACGCTGTCGGGGCGCGCCTACGCGGCGTGGTTGGCGGAGATCCGTAGGGCGGGTTACCGGGTGCGGCTCGATTTCCTGTGGATTCCGGATCTCACGATCACGAATCGGCGCGTCGAACAACGCGTGCGCAAAGGCGGGCACGACATCCCGGAGGAGGTGCAGCGGCGGCGGTTCCAGCTCGGCATCCGCAATCTGGCGGAGCTGTATCGCCCGCTGATCGACTGGTGGCGGCTCTACGACAACACCGGCAGCCGGCCGCATCTGGTGGCGCAGGAGCGGAACGGGGTGCTCGAGGTGGCGGATGCCGCACGGCTTGCTACGATCGAGGAATCCGCCAGCGTACGCTTCATGCCCGCGACACCCGATCCGCGACTCGAGGAGCCGATGCCGATGACGTTCGAGGAAGAGACGCGGCGGTCGCTGCGCGCGATGCGCCGGGCCTATGCGCGGGTGGTGCTCGAAAACAAATCCTACGGCTTGCCGGTGATCCAATGGCGCGACGGCGTGGGCGTGGTCGAAGTGCCGCCGGAGCAGCTGGAGCCGTTGGCCCGGCGGATTCTCGAAGTCGACGGCGATCCGTTGCCGGAGGCGGAAGAGCAGGAACTGCTCAAGCACCTCACGATCTGAGGCGGCACGCGGCGGCTGGCGGACCACCGCAGACCGGGCGTGTGGGTGGGCGGGCGTCGCGAGGCGCGGAGATTGTGCTCTCATTTTGCGGGCGGGGACTTCACGGTGGGGTATGGAAAAGAAACCGTTCGACCAACTCGGCCTCACGCCGGAATTGCTGAAGGCCGTGGAAAAGATGGGCTTCGAGGAGGCCTCGCCCATCCAGACGGCGGTGATTCCGACGATTCTCGAAGGGCGCGACGTCGTGGGCATGTCGTCGACGGGGTCGGGCAAGACGGCGGCCTTCGCGATTCCGGCGATCGAGCGCGTGGACCCCAAGGTGCGCGCGGTGCAGGTGCTGATTTTGTGTCCCACGCGCGAGTTGGCGGTGCAGGTGGCGGAGGAGGCGGGCAAGCTGGCGCTCTTCAAGCGCGGCGTGATGGGCGTGCCGATCTACGGCGGCCAGAGCTACGAGCGGCAGTTCCGGGCGCTCGACGCGGGGGCGCAGGTCGTGATCGGGACGCCGGGGCGCGTGATGGACCACATGGAGCGCGGATCGCTGAAGCTCGACCGGCTGAAGCTCGTGATCCTCGACGAGGCGGACCGCATGCTCGACATGGGCTTCCGCGAGGACATCGAAAAAATCCTCTCCGGCGTGCCGGAGACGCGGCAGGTGCTGTTCTTCTCGGCGACAATGCCGCGGGCGATCCAGGATCTGATCGGCCGCTACGCGCGGGACCCGGCGTGGATCAAAATCGACTCGGTGGCCCAGAACCGGCCGCAGGTGGAACAGACGTATTTCGAAGTCGACCGGCGTTCGAAGATCGAGGCGCTGACGCGGCTGATCGACGTGAACGATTTCCGCTACGGGATCATTTTCTGCAGCACAAAGATCATGGTCGACGACCTCGAGGAGCACCTGCACTCGCGCGGCTACATGACGGACCGGTTGCACGGCGACATCACGCAGGCGCAGCGGGACCGGGTGATGGCGAAGTTCCGCGAGCGGAAATTCGAGTTTCTCGTCGCGACGGACGTGGCGGCGCGCGGGCTGGACGTCGACGACCTCGAGGTGGTGTTCAATTTCGACCTGCCCAACGACGCGGAGGACTACACGCACCGCATCGGGCGCACGGGACGCGCGGGGCGGAAGGGGCGGGCGTTCACGTTCGTGAGCGGGCAGGAAATCTACAAACTCCAGAGCATGGTGCGCTGGGCGAAGCTGGACATCCGCCGCGGCAAGGTGCCCTCGCTCGACGAGGTGGAGGAGGCGCGGACGAATGTGTTTTTCGAAAAGATCCGCACGGCGCTCGACGAGAAGAAATTCAAGCCGCACGACCGCATGATCGACCGGCTGCTCGACCAGGGCTACCCGAGCACCGACATCTGTTCGGTGCTGATCCACCTGCTGCAGGGCGGGGCGGCCTTGGGCGACGTCCCGGCGAAAGCACCGGCGACCGCGGCTGCGCCCGCGGCACCGCTCGGCGCGGCCAAGCCGCCGCCGGTGTGGGTGAAGGCGGCGACGGCGCCGAAGGCGGGGACGGCGAACGCGCGGGCGGCGCAACCGCCGGACGACGAGGCACGCACGCAAGACGGACACGCGGACGACGGCGACGAGGATTTGAACGCGCCGGCGGGAGAGACCGCGGCGCAGAGCGCGGTGCGGAAGCAGAAATACGACCGGCCGGCGCGCACGGGGCGCGAGGCGGGCAAGGTGACGCTCTTCATCAATGTCGGGCGCAAGCAACTCGTCACGCCGGCGGACATCGTCGGCAAGATCGCGGGCGTCACGCGCCTGCCGGCGGGCGTCGTGGGCGCGATCGACATCCACCAGCGGCACACGCTGGCGGACGTGAACGACGCGGACGCCGACTTCATCGTGCAGAAGCTGACGGGGATCAAACTGAAGGGCATCGCGCTGGCGCCGACGCGGGCGGTGCTCGACGGGGAGGCGACCTGAGGGCGGCGGGCGCGGGGCGGAGTATGCGTTTGACTCGCGGCGGCGCCGGGCGGTGAGGTCGGAGCGCTCGCTTCGCCCCGTTCACCCCCATGAATGCATCCCGGACCGCTCCGTCGTCACGTCGCCGTTTTCTCGCCCACGCCGCCGCCGGCACGGCGGCGCTTGGCTTGGGCGGCGAGGCCGCGCGGGCGGCATCGGGCGGCGGCGCGGGCGGACGGCTGCCGCCGGTGCGCATGCACGCGGGGCACCAGCACGACCACTCGGAGCCGACGCTCCGGGCGTTGGCGGCGTTCGGGGTGACGAACATTTGCAGCGGGCAGATCGGGCCGGCGACGAACGAGGCGGCGTGGAGCGTCGACGGGCTGACACGACTGCGGAAGCACGTGGAGTCGTTCGGCATCAAACTCGACTGCGTGCCGCTGCCGATGAGCTCGCGTTACATCACGCAAGCGGAGCACCCGGAGATTTTGCTGGCGAAGGATCCGGAGCGGGACCGCACGCTGGAACGGCTGCGGACGATGATCCGCAATTGCGGCAAGGCGGGGATCCCGATGGCGAAATACAACCTGACCATGATCGGCGTGGTGCGGACGGAGCGGACGACGGGCCGCGGCGGGGCGAGCCTGAGCGCGTTTGATTTTTCCAAGTCCAAACAGGAGCCGCCGTTGACCGAGGCGGGGCGGATCACGGACGAGATCTACTGGGACCGCATCGGCTATTTCCTGAAGAAACTGGTGCCGGTGGCGGAGGAAGCGAAGGTGAAGCTCGCGTGCCATCCGCAGGACCCGGGCATGCCGCCGGGCACCGGCTGGCGCGGGGTGAACACGGTGCTCGGCACGCCGGACGGGTTGCGGCGCTTCGTGGAGACGGAGGCGAGCGCGTTTCACGGACTGAATTTCTGCCAGGGGACGGTGTCCGAGATGCTGGAGAAGCCCGGCGAGCAGATCTACGACGTGATCCGCGACTTCGGCCGCCGGGGAAAAATCTTCAACGTGCATTTCCGCAACATCCGCGGCGGCTACCTCAAATTCGAGGAGACCTTTCCCGACGAAGGGGACGTGGACATGCCGCGGGCGCTGCGGGTGTATCGGGAGGTCGGCTACGACGGGATGGTGATGCCCGACCACGTGCCCCAGATCGGGGGCGACGCCGGCGGGCAGAAGGCTTTTGCGTTCTGTTTCGGCTACATCCAGGCGCTGCTCCAGCAGCTGCGGACCGAAACGTGAGGGCCGGACCACCCCGGCCCGACTGTCCGGCAGCGCGGGCGGTTGCCGGTGCGGACAGCGGTTCGGCACGGTTCGGGCCGGTCCCACGGAGCCCCTTGCGAACCGCCCGCCCGTCCCCTTACTCACGGCGCCCAAGGCCCGGCCCCCGACTGGTCGAACGATGTCCGCCCCCAACCACCTGCCGTCAACCGCCGCCGCCGCCCGGCGCCGCTACGCCATCGTAGGCCTGGGCTCGCGCCACGAGCTGTATCAGGACGGCATCGAGAAAACGCACGCGGCGACGGCGCTGCTCGCGGCGGTGTGCGACACCAACGCGGGCCGCATCGAGCTGGCGCGCGAGCGCTCGCGGCGCAACGGCGTGCCGCCGCCGGCGGGCTACAGCGCGGCCGACTTCGAGCGCATGCTGCGCGAGCAGCGGATCGAAACGGTGATCGTCACCTCGGTCGACGCGACGCACCACGACTACATCTGCCGCGCGATGGAGGCGGGCTGCGACGTGATCACGGAAAAGCCGATGACGACGGACGCGGAGAAGTGCCGGCGCATTCTCGAGACCCGGGCGCGCACGGGACGCAGCCTGCGGGTGACTTTCAACTACCGTTATTCGCCGCCGCGTTCGCAGGTGAAGGATCTGCTGATGCGGGGCGAGATCGGCGACGTGCTGTCGGTCGACTTCCACTGGCTGCTCAACACGCACCACGGCGCGGACTATTTCCGGCGTTGGCACGCGGAGAAGAAGAATTCGGGCGGGCTCTTCGTGCACAAGTCGACGCACCATTTCGACCTCGTGAACTGGTGGCTGGGCGCGACGCCGACGAGCGTCATGGCGACGGCGAAGCGGGAGTTCTACACCCCGGCCACGGCGCGCCGGCTCGGCCTGAGCGGTCCGCACGAGCGGTGCGGCACCTGCCCGGAGGCGGACAAGTGCGGCTTCTTTCTCGATCTCGGAGCCAGCGCGGGGCTCAAGGCGCTTTACCGCGACCAGGAGGCGCACGACGGCTATTTCCGCGACCGTTGCGTGTTTCGCCCGGACATCGACATCGAGGACACGATGAATGCGCTCGTGCGCTACGACACGGGGGCGACGCTGAGCTACTCGCTGAATGCCTTCAACGCGTGGGAAGGCTACACGGTGGCGTTCAACGGCACCAAGGGGCGCATCGAGCACTCGATCGTGGAGGCGGTTTACGTGAACGGCACCGAGACGGTGCAGGGCGGTGTGGCGGCGGACGGCGTGAAGATCCGCGTGATCCCGCTGCGGGGCGAGGGCTACGACCTCGCGCCTTGGAGCGCGGTGGGCGACCACGGCGGCGGAGACCGGCTGATGCTCGAGGATATCTTCAGCCCGACTCCGCCGGCGGATCCGTTTCTGCGGGCGGCGGACGAGCGCGCCGGGGCTTGCTCGATTCTGGTGGGCATCGCGGCGAACCGCAGTCTGGAGACGGGCGCGGCGGTGCGCGTCGCCGACCTGTGCGGGAGCGTGCCGCAGCCGGACTATGCGCCGATGCCGTCGCGGACGGCACCCCTGCCGATGCCGGCGCGCGGTCGCTGAGCCGGCCCGCGGGCAACGATTTCCCGCCCGGTGCGTCTGCCGGCCGGAATACCCCCAACATAATGAAGAATTCCCTACGTCGTTCGTGCGCGGCCGTGTTGGCCGCTTGCTTCCTGTCGGTCGCGGCCTTGGCCGCGAATGTCTCCGGAACCTGGAAATGGAGCATGCAAGGCCGCGGTGGCGGCGGCGGTGGTGGTGGCGGCGGGGCTCCCCGCGAGATGACGCTCACCCTTGCGGCCAAGGACGGCAAGGTGACCGGCAAGCTCTCGATGCCCGGCCGCGACGGCGGCACGATGGACTCCGAAATCTCCAACGGCACGATCAAGGACGACGTCGTGGCGTTCACGATCGAGCGCGAATTCAACGGCAACAAATTCGTGAGCAAATACTCGGGCAAACTCGCGGGCGACACGATCACCGGCGAGACCGAGAGCCCGGGGCGCGACGGCGGGACGATGAAGCGCGAGTGGGTCGCCAAGCGCGCTAAGTGATCCGGCGCGGCCGATCTGACTTGGGAAAACAAAGCCGGCGCGCGGGCGCCGGTTTTTTCGTGTCGGGAGCACGCGGGGCGACCGCACGGCGCGCCGGCGGCCGTCAGCGCAGCAGGGCGGCGAGCGGGTCTTTGATGGCGTCGGCCCAGAGGGCGTAGCCTTGGGCGCCGGGGTGGAGAAAATCCGGCATGATGTCCTTCGGCAGCGTGCCGTCGGCGGCGAGGAACTTGCCGCCGATGTCGAGGAAATGGACGGTCTTTCCGGCGTG
>JBILLY010000260.1:0-6584 GCA_044375835.1 Opitutaceae bacterium | reverse complement strand
CCGTGATCTGGCCCCTCGGCAATGGCCCCGGTTTCCGCGGCGTGTTCGATCGCCGCACCAAACAGGTCCACCTCTTCGAACGCGTCCCCGGCGGCGCCTTCCAGGCCCCCGTCAACGTTACCTCCCTCGAAGACCCGCTCGTCCGCAGCCGCCTCGACGACTACACGTTCAACGAGGTCACCGACCAGCTCGCCATGCTCGACGGCGCCGGCACGCCCTTCGACCTCGCCGCCGTCCGCGCCGGCAAACTGACGCCGGTCTACTTCGGCAGCGCCGTGAACAACTTCGGCATCCAGCTTCTGCTCGACGGTTTTCTCAACGACTCCGTCCCGCCCGCCCCGCGCCAATCCGTCGTCACCGTCTCGTCCGCCGCCAAGCCCGATGCCGACGCCGCCCCCGTCGCGGCCGACACGCCGAAGCGCGAGATCCCCGTCACCCACGACAAGCTCAGCGGCTTCGTCTTCAAGATTCAGGCCAACATGGATCCGAAGCACCGCGACCGCATCGCCTTCGTCCGCCTCTGCTCCGGCAAGTTCGAGCGCGACATGCTCGTCACCCACCAGCGCTCGGGAAAAACCATCCGGCTCTCCTCCTCGCAGAAACTCTTCGGCCAGGAACGCGAGACCGTCGACGAAGCCTGGCCCGGCGACGTCGTCGGCTTCGTCGGCCACGATGCCCTCGGCATCGGCGACACGCTCACCGAGGACAAATCGATCGTCTTCGACGAGATCCCGCGCTTCCCGCCCGAGGTCTTCACCTACATCTCGAATCCCAACGCCGGCGACGCCAAGCGCTACCGCGCCGGCCTCGAACAACTCCTCCAGGAAGGCGTCGTCCAAGCCTTCACCGCCCGCAACGCCCCGCCCGGCGCCACGCTCCTCGCCGCCGTCGGTCCGCTCCAATTCGAAGTCGTGCAATGGCGCCTCCAGAGCGAATACAACGCCGAGTCCCGCCTCACGCCCACGCCGTGGACGCTGCTCAAATGGATCGAGCCGCACCCGCTGCTCAAGGACACTTCGCGCCTCATCGTCGCCTCGGGCGTCAGCTTCGGCGCCGACAAATTCGACAACCCCGTCGCCCTCTTCCCCAACGACTGGACGCTCCGCTACTTCGTCGAGAAGAACCCCGAGCTCAAGCTCCACGACCTCCCGCTAGAGCAAACCCGCGGCGAGCGCGCCTGACCAAGTTCGCCCCATCGCGCCCGGCAGGGCCGGCTCGCCGAGCCGGCCCTGGCTCGTGCCTCCGCCCGCTGCGGCCGCCCAGACCCGCACGTTCGCACGTCCGCAGCGATCCCCGGTGTCCCTCTGCCCTCCTCGCGCTCTTTCGCCGCGCTCGCGCCGTTTCGCCGCACCGCTGCGCCTACTCCGTTTTTGACACCCCCGTCGCCGCCGCGCACCGTTTCCGCCATGCCCGCGCCGCAGACCGCCCTCGTGACCGCTGCCGACTACAGCGCGATGCCGGACGACGGACATCGCTATCAAGTCTGCGAAGGCGAACTCACCATGGCGCCCGCCCCGAACACCTATCACCAGCACGTGCAGCGCAATCTGCTCACGCTGCTGCACTCCTACCTCCTCCGCCACCCCCTCGGCACGGTCCTCGGCGCCCCGTGCGACGTCTTTCTCGACGACCACAACGTCTTCCAGCCCGACCTCCTCTACGTCGCCCGCGATTCCAAATCCGCCCGCCTCGAAGCGCACGGGATCGTCGGCGCGCCCGATCTCGTCGTCGAAATCCTCTCCCCCGCCACCGCCGGCCTCGACCGCCGCAAGCGCGTCCACTTCGCCGCGCACGGCACCGTCGAGTTTTGGCAGATCGACCCGGCTCTCCGCCAAATCCAGCGCTTCGTCTTCGCGGAAAATCCCGCCAAGCCCGTCGCCCTGATCGACGAGCCCGAGACGTTCGCCTCCCCGCTTTTGCCCGGCCTCACGCTCGCGACCGCCGACATCTTTCGCGCCTGACGGCGACTCCGCTTGGCCGGCTGCAACCCGTCCACCGCTCGCCGCCTGTATCCACTCATGCGAGACCGCCCCGCCTCCGCCCTCGGCCGCGCCCGCGCCGTGCACCCGCACGCCTGGCTCTGGGAACCGCTCGAAACCGATCCCACCTTCGTCCTGCGCGCCATGTTCGGCGCGAAGGCCGTCTACCTCGGCGGCCAGATGATGCTGTGCTGCTGCGCCGGCGAGGAGCCGTGGCGCGGCCTCCTCGTCTGCACCGACCGCACCCGCCACGCCGCCCTGCAGTCCGACTTCCCCGCGCTCACCCCGCATTCCGTGTTGCCCAAGTGGCTCTACCTCCCGGAGTCCGCCGCCACCTTCGAACGCGACGCCGTCCGCCTCGTCGCGCTCGCCCGCGGCCGCGATCCGCGCCTCGGCATCATCCCCGGCGCCCGCAAAAAGAAACCCGCTGCCCCGGCCATCTCTCTTGCCCGCTCCGCGGCGCGCCGCGACCCGGCGACCACGTCCACGTCCGCACGACTGCGCCGCCCCCGCGGCTCCCGTCCGTGAGCAGCGCCGATCCCGCCGCCGCCGTCTTCTTCCCCGACGCGCCCGCATTCCGCGCCTGGCTCTCCGCCCACCACGCCGACACGCCGGAACTCTTCGTCGGCTTCCACAAAAAATCCTCCGGTCGCGGCGGCCTCACGTATCCGGAAGCTGTGGACGAAGCCCTCTGCTTCGGCTGGATCGACGGCGTGATGAAGTCGCTCGGCCCCGCGGCCTACCGCCATCGCTTCACGCCGCGCAAACCGTCCTCCATCTGGAGCAACGTCAACGTCGCCCACGTCGCCCGCCTCACCGCCGCCGGCAAGATGGCGCCCGCCGGCCTCGCCGCGTTCGCCGCCCGCCGCGCGGAAAAGACCGGCGTCTACGTGTTCGAGTCGAAATCGCCGCTCCGCCTTCCCGCCGACTACGCGCGCCGCTTCAAAGCCCACGCCGCCGCGTGGACCTTTTTCTCCGCGCAGGCCCCGTGGTATCGCCGCCAGATTCTCCACAAGATCATCCGGTCCAAACAACCCGCCACCCGGGAGCGTTGGCTCGAGCGCGCCATCGCCGCCTCCTCCGCCGGCCGTCGCCTCGACTGACCCCTCGCCCGGTTTTCACGCCGCCGCCCGCGCTCACCCGCTCGCCCCGGCCACTGCCCGCGGAAATTTCGGTTGGTTGCGACCGGCCGCCCCCGCCCGCCGCCGCTCCTCCTCCGCTCCGGCCGCTCCGTGCCGCCGTTTTCCGCTCGCCGCGCCGCGGCAAAGTCCCTTCTTCGCGCGGATGAATTTTTCGCGTCGCGCCTGGATCGCTTCCGTCGCCGCCGGGCTCCTGCCCGCCGCGGCTCTGGCCGCCCAGGCCAAGCGCTCCTCTCCCACGCGGCCCGAGGACGCCGTCGACAACTCCGCCGCCTTCAAGGGCGCCATCGTCCTCGATGCCGCCACCGGCGCCGTCGTTTTGCAGGACCGCGCCGACTATGTCGGCCCCCCGGCCAGCGTCACCAAGCTGATGACGTTTCTCGTCGTCCACGACCGGCTCCAGCGCGGCGACATCACTCTCCAGACGCCGATCGTCACCACCGCCGAAGCCGCCAAGACCGGCGGCTCGCAGGTCTACCTCGCCGAAAAAGAAGTGTTTCCCGTCGAGGAACTGCTCTTCGCCCTCATGATCGCCTCGGCCAACGACGCCGCCACCGCGCTCGCCATCCACGTCGCCGGCTCCAAGAGCGCCTTCGTCGAACTCATGAACGAGCGCGCCAAGTCACTCGGCCTGGCCGACACCGTGTTCCGCTCCCCGCACGGCCTCCCTCCCTCCTCGCGCCAACTCTCCGACAGCGACGTCACCAGCCCGCGCGATCTCGCCAAGCTGAGCCTCCACCTGCTGCGCGCCACCGACATCCTCAAATACACCTCCGTCCACCGCCGCACCTTCCGGCCCGGTCCGAAGCAGATCGACATGGACAACCACAACAACCTGCTCGGCAAAGTCGCCGGCGTCGACGGCCTCAAGACCGGCTTCACCCGCGGCGCCGGGTTCTGTCTGGCCGCGACCGCGCTGCGCAGAGGCCGCCGCCTCATCGTCGTCACGATGGGCTCGCCCGACAGCAAGACCCGCGATCTGAAAATCACCGAGCTGCTCGAAAAGGGCTTCGCCAAACTCCCGCCCGCGCCGCCGCAGATCGTCGACACCGAGGTCCCGATCAAAGCCGCTCCGCGCACGTCCGCGCCCGCCCCGGCCGCCCCGCCCCCCGCGGCTAAGCCCGCCGGCGGCGACGAGCCCGTCGTGAGATTCACGATGCCGCCGAAGAAGTAAGCCGCACCCGACGTCGCCGGCCGCCGCCTCGCCTTCGCTCGCCGCCGCGCCTCGCGCCAGATCCACGCGAGTCGGAACCGAGATCAACCGCACTGTCGCAACACCAGAGGTGGGCGGCGACCTCCGGGCGCCGCTCCGGCGCATTTATCGGACAATTCCGGCCGAAGGCCGCACCGCACTTCCGCCGATGGCCCGCGTCCGCCTCAGCCGAGGCTGGCGCGCAGCTTCGCCAATCGCGCCAGCGACCGTTCGCGTCCGAGCACGCGGAAGATCGCCGTGATACTCGGCCCCGCGTTCGTCCCCGTCAGCGCCAAGCGCGTCACCGCCTGGTAGTCGCCGAAGCCGAGGCCCTTGCTTTCCGCCAGCGCCTTGATCGCCGCCTCGATCGCCGCGTCCGAGGAAAAATCCCAGCCCGGCAACGCCGCGCCGACCTCGTCCAGCCGCGCCTTCGGGTCGCCCTTGCCGCAGACCTTGTCCTTCACTTTCGCGTCGACCGCAAACTCGTCGCTGAAGAAATACGCCGTGTAGGCCGCCAGCTCGTCGACCGACTTTATCTTCGGCTGCGCCAGCAGCATGATCTCGCGGAAATACGCCTCGTTCGCGAGCACGGCCGCCGCGTTCGCCTTTGCGCCCTGCGCCTCGAAGAACGCCCGCGCCAGCGCCACGAACCGCTCCGCCGGCTGCTCCAGCAGGTAGGTCATGTTGAGGTGCGCCAGTTTCTTCCCGTCGAACTTCGCGTTCGACTGGTTCACCGCCGGCAGGTCGAAGAGCCGCACGATCTCCGCGATCGGCATTTTCTCCCGGTCGTCGCCCGGATTCCACCCGAGCAGCGAGAGATAGTTCACCAGCGCCTCCGGCAGGAAGTGCCGCTGCTGGTATTCCTCGATCAGCGCCCCCTTGTCGCGCTTCGACATCTTGCCCTGCCCCATCTCCGGCGACTTCAATATCAGGGGGATGTGCGCAAAGACCGGCGGCGTCGCCCCGAAGCCTTCGTAGAGCCGCACGTGCTTGCTCGTGTTCGAGAGGTGATCCTCGCCGCGGATGATGTGCGTCACCTTCATCTCGATGTCGTCGACGACGTTCACGAAGTGGAACACCGGGTTGCCGTCGGAGCGGAAGATCACGAAATCCTCGTCCTCCATCCGCTCCACCCGCCCGCGGATCTTGTCGTCGATCACCACCGGATCGCACTTCACCTTCTCGACCTCCTTCTTGCGGTGGTCGTCGAACACCCGGTAGCGCTCGCCGAGCAGTTTGAACCACACCGCGCCGTCCTTCTCGTAGGCGCGACCGTTCGCCAGCAGCGTCTGCTTGTAGGCCTCGTAAACTGCCCCGCGCTGGCTCTGCCGGTAGGGCCCGCACGCCCCGCGCTCGCCCGTGCCGTCCGGATTCGGACCTTCGTCCCAGTCCATCCCGAGCCACGTCATGCTGTCGTAGATCAGCTTCAGGAACTGCTCGCTGTTGCGCTCCTTGTCCGTGTCCTCGATGCGCAGAATGAAGGTCCCGCCGGTATGCCGGGCATACAGCCAGTTGAACAGCGCCGTGCGGGCGCTGCCGATGTGAAAGAAGCCCGTGGGACTGGGCGCGAAACGAACGCGGACGTGTGACATGATGGGAAGGTTGGCGGCGACACCGTCGGCCACCGAAGGGTCGAATTCATCGCGCCCCCCGCCCCCGGTAAAGGCCGGTCTCGTGCTCGACGGACCGGCTCGGCCCCCTTCTCGTCCGCCGGCCCGGCCAAGCCCGCACCGCGATTCCCCTGCCCGGCGTTTTAATTGGCCATTGGTCGGCCGGGAATCACAACAACCGGTCCCCGATGAATGCCTGCGCGCGCGCCCTGTTGTTTCGCCACTGCCGTCATCGGATTTTCGCGGCACTGCTGGTGGGCGGGACCATCCTGGGTTTCCAATCCGCAGGCGCACAGGTCGTCCTCACCTGGACCAGCGGCGACATCCTCAACGTCACCACCGGAGTCGGCGCATCGATTTCCACGCCGGTGATCAACGAGGGCGTCACCCTCAACATCACGACCGCCGGGAGCCATACGTTCGATGGTCGCCAGCTGGTGAACCACGGCACCATCGCGTGGAGCGGCGGCAACTTCGTCGCCGGCAACAGCGCCACGCTCACGAATAACGGCACGCTCATCGACACCTCCCCCGGCAACTTCGGCAACTCCGGCGCCGGCGGCGCCACGATGACGTTCACCAACGCCGCCGGCGCTACCTACAACAAGCAATCCGCCGGCACCAAGGACACCAACGTCGCCGTCACCAACGCCGGCACGATCAA
>JBILLY010000259.1:0-6585 GCA_044375835.1 Opitutaceae bacterium | reverse complement strand
CCGTCACCACCGCCGCCCTCGGCAATGCCACCGTCACCACGCCCAAGCTCGTCGACGGTGCTGTCACGCTCGCCAAACTCGCCGACAACTCCGTCGGCGCCAGCCAACTCGTGGCCGGTGCCGTGACCGAGACCAAGCTCGGCGCCGGCGCCGTCACCACCGCCGCCCTCGGCAATGCCACCGTCACCGATATCAAGCTCGCCGCCGGCGCCGTCACCACCGCCGCACTTGCCAACGCCAACGTCACCCTCGCCAAGCTCGCCGCCAACTCCGTCGACAGCACGAAAATCACCGACGGCTCGGTCGCGCTCGCCGACCTCTCCGCCGGCGTGCAGGACGTGCTGTCGAAACCGCGGGCGATCTACAACCAGGCCGTTTCCCCTCTCGTCGACGGGAGCAACTGGAAGCTGGTCCCGGTCGACCTCGGCGACCTCGGCAACGACTTCGACGGCTGCCGCCTACAGGTCATCGCGGCGCACAAGGCGACCGGAGGCTCGTTCCAGATTTTCAACGCATCCCTCTGGGTCCAGCAGACGGATATGACCAACGCCAACGCGTCCGTCGTGAACGACAATCGGCGGGTGGTGGCGGCAACCTGGAACAACTCGGGGACTGTGGGTTCCGCCACCGTCCGGCTGCCTCCCGACACCATCGCGGGTTACGGCACCTCGTTCTCCCTCACCTCCGAGGGCAACGACTGGATCCGCTTCTACAATTTTTATCCGGGCAGTCTTCGCTCGGGCGACAGCAACCGGGAAAACAACCTGAGCACCCCGCAGGGCCCGGCCAACTCCAATTCGATCCCCATCACGTCGATGGCGGTCGGCACCGACAAACTCACCATCACGGTCGCGAGCGCGCACGCCATCCAGGTCGGCGACTCCGTGACGATCGCCAACACCACGGGCACCCCGTCCGCCAACGGCACGTTTACCGTCACCGCCCAGCCGGACCGCACAAGCTTTGAAATCGCGCTGACCGGCGCCGCCGGCACCTACGGCTTTTCGGGCTCCCCGGCCGGCACGGTATCCTACTCGCCGAGCTTCCATCGCTACCGCATCTGGGCCGCGGTTCATCCCAACATCTCCGCCCGCATCATCGTCAGCGACCGCTGAGCGCCCCGCGCCGCCGACCATGATGCCGCTCCCGCCCTTCCTCCCGGGTAGCCCGCTCCGTGCGAAGCGGGCCGGCTCGGGCCACCCTTCCACCCTCGACCCCGCTCTCGCGCGCCCGGCCGCCCCGCCCCCGTGCCTCCGCCGGATCCTCGCCCGCGTGCTGGCGCCCACCCTCGCGCTCACGTTCGGCTTAGCCCTGCCGCTCACCGCCTCCGCCCAGGTCGAAATCAAAGCCGGTGCCTTCAACACCCTCTTCCGCGGCACCGTTCCCAACGATCCCGACAACACGCCCCCGATCTTGCCCAGCGAGCCGCAGTTCCGCGGCCACGCCGTCACCGGCGGCGGCCACCAGGCCACCGCGACCGCCGCCACCCACGCCCAACGGTATCCCCGCCAGACCTACGTCGTCGCCGGCACCAGCACCCCCACCGGCGCCGCCATCGTCCATGTCCGCGCCAGCTTCGGCTTCGGCTTCGCCACCGGCGCCCCGCGCTACCTCTTCGGCGATTTCATTCTCCCGCCCAACCGCGACGACGCCGGCCTCGAACTCGCCGCCAACTCCACCTACTGGCGCGCCGAACCCGTCAAACCCGGCGAGACCTTCACCCACCCCGACGGTCTCCAGGACGCCGGCCCGCGGATCGCCGCCGGCACTGCCCTCGCCTACTACTACAGCCCGCACGCCGAGCGCGTGCTCGCCTCCCAGTTCGGCCGCGTCGCCGTCACCTGGGTCTCCCGCGTGCCCGTCCGCAGCCCACCCAACGACGACCGTCTCCGCTATCGCTTCCGCGAGGAGACCTTCGCCGTCTCCCCCGTCGCCGCGCGGCCCACCCGCACCATCTTCTGGACCGAAAAGACCTTTACCGGCCCCATGGTCAACATCCCGGGCGGCAACGTCGAATCCGTCAAACCCGTCTTCCACGCGCTGTTCCCCGAGACGGTCGCCGAGGAATTCAAACCCGTCGGCGTCTCCACCTCCGTCGACCCCTCCTCCGCCACCTGGACCGAGAAGCGCACCGTCTGGTTCGACAAGCCCGGCGGCCTCGGCCAGCTCCACGCCTACAACGTCGAGGGCCGCCTGCTCGTCGAATACCTCGGGAAACAGAAACCCGGCGCCAACTCCGCCTACACCTTCCTCGGCGCTGACATCGTCGAGGTCGTCCGCTCCGCCCCCGCCTTCAACGTCACCGTATCCCTCGGCGAGAAGATCACGCCGCGCGACGCCGACAATCGGCTCCTCCCCCTCGACGGCAGCTCCGCCTGGCTTGCGTCTCCGGTCATCGCCTTCTCTCCCGACGGCCAGTCCTTCTACGGCACCAACACCCGCGCCGACGGCACCGTCGACTACTATGCCGAGCGGGAAAACGCCAATCCCGACCGTGTGACCTTCTACTGGCTCGAAAAAGCCGACGCCGGGATTTCCGCCGGCGGCACCACTCCGACCGTAAATTTGTTCTGGCCCAAGACGAGAAACGCCTACGCCATCCGTTGGCCCGATCCGCTCGCCGCCTACGCCCACGCCGTCGTGAGCCCGACGGGCAGCACCGCCGCCACCGGCCTCCAGTTCGCCGTCGGCCAGTTGCCGCAGGTCGTCTTCCAGGACGACGGCACCCAGTCGGAATCGACCCTCGACGTCGGCACCCAGCGCCTCGTCACCACGCTCGCCGGCGGCGACGGCCTCAATCGCACGCTCCTGAAATTCACCGCCGGCAACGAGGTGTGGTATGTCCGGCTCTACACGCAGGCCGACGGCCGTGCCGGCTTCCAGGAGAGTGACGGCGCCGCGACCCCGCTCGTCGGCACCGCCACCGTCGGCCAGCGCCTCGTGCCGCCCTCCGCCGACTACGCCACCGCCGGCTACGTGGCCCTGCGCCCCGATGCGCTCGATCCCTTCGATCCCGTCGCCTACCTCGATCCGTTCGCCGTCGGCGTCGCCGCCGCCGCCGCGGGCGCCATCATCCCCGTCAACGCCCTCCCCGGCAACAACACCCTCAACGTCCGGTGGTTCAAGCCCGTCGCCCCGCCCAGCGCCGCCTTCCAGCCCTTTTACGTGCCCGCGAAGGTCGGTCGCTACACCGTCTCCTACCCGACCTCGCCGCGCCAGATCGTCCTCGCCTCCAACCTCGGCTCCGACGACCTCTCCCCGTCCGAAGCCGCCGGCACCCTCTACGTCCAGAACAACCGCGCCGCCACCGGCTTCAACCCCAACGAAGAGCACGCCCTGCTGCTCAACGGCCGCGTCTACGCCCTGCGCGACGATCTCAACCACACCTCCGTCGACGGCACCGTCTACACCTCCGAGCCGTATGCGCTCCTGAGATACACTTCGCCCGCCGACGGCCGCCCGGCGATGACCGCGTTCAAGATCGTCCGCGAAGTGGATCTCCCCGGCACGGCCAACGACATCCTTTTCAACTACCCGATCACCGCGGGGAGCATCGTGCAGCCGCCCATGCCGCTGCCGCTCCTGCCGCTCCCGCTCGATGCCCGCGGCAAGTCCAAAAACTTCGAGGTGCCCGGCGGCGGCGTCGCCGACACCGCGCACCTCGCGACCGGCGCTCTCGCCGCGCACTACACGCGCTTCACCTTCGCCGACCGCAAGGGCTACTCCTGGGTCTACCGCGGCCCGCACGCCGGCGCCTCGCCGTCGTTCCAGATGCAGTTCTATTACGCGATGCGCGACGGCTTCTTCATCCCGGGCCTCGCGACGCAGCCGGCCGCCGGCACCGTGCTCCCCTACCTGCGGCCCATCGCGGCGAACGCCTTCGTCGGCGCTCCCGACGGCGACACCTCCCTGCCTATCACCTACCGCCCCGTCTGGCCGGAGAACGCCCCGTCGCTCCGCGTCGGCGAGACGCTCACGCTGCCGAAGTTCGGCCTGCCCGACGTCATCTCCCAGGCCAGCGCGCAGGTCCTCTACCAGCAGTCCATCGCCGTGGGCGGCGACGCCAAGCCCAGCGTCGTCCTCCACGATCCGATCCGCGAAAAGGTGCTCGCCCTCGGCTCCCCCGGCCAGCTCTCCGCGCTGCCCGCCTCGATTCTGACCACCGCCAGCGGCGGCAAGACCTACTTCCAGCGCCTGCCCCCGCACCTGCAGCCGCGCGTCTACTTCGATCCCGCCCGCGGCGCCAAAGGCTCCCTCGTCCTCCTCGGCAAGTTCGTCGACGAGGTCGCCGGCGACGACTACGTGCAGCTCAACGTGCTGTCCGCCGCCGACCGCGCCGCCATCGAGGGCCTAGCCTCCGGGACGGAGCGCCCGGCCTGGGAAACCGCCGTCGCCGCCCTCGTCACCTCGGTCGAAACGTTCTCCGAGGATCCCGACCGCGCCGGCTCCTACAAGGCCGACAAACCCGCCGTCACCGTCGGTCCCTTCACCCTCGCCGGCATCAGCCATTCGGATACCGCCGTCGTCGACTACGCGCTCACCGCCACCGGCACGGGCAGCGGCTGGGTGACCCTCGTGTTCGGCGACGGCCGCGCCTTCACGCCCGTCGGGGATCCGGTTTCCGTCAAGGTCTTCAAGGTCGCACCCCAGCTCTACGTCGGCGACCTCAAGGTGCTGCCCTCGGCGAATCCCCTCGATGAGCAGGTCACGCTCCGCCACAGCGGCGATTTCGCCGCGCGCGCCGAGGACTACGAGTTCCAGTGGCGCCACGCGCCCCCCGTCCCCTCTGGTGCCGCTCCCAAAATCTACGAGCCGACCTTTTCTCCCCGCCTCGGCTCGTCGTGGCTGATGGTGCCCGACCCGCAGGCCCCCCAGCCCTCCGCCGCCGCCTTCGCGGTCGCCGCGACCGGCACGGTGCCGCGCTCGGTGCAGGTTCGCCCGGCCGGTTCGGGCACCGGCCCCGGGCTCCCGGGTCTTTTCCTCCGGTCCGTCGGCGGGGTCGATTTCACGGCGGGCGTGCCCTCCCAGATCATTTTCAGCGCCACCCTCGCCGACCTCACCGGCTTTGTCCTCTACGTCGACGGCGTGCCCGCCCTCGCCTACCAGGCCCCCGCCGGCTTCGCCAACGTCGCCGCCTCCTCCGGCCTCGTTGCCGGGGGCCTCGCCCGGCAGTTCGCCGTCGAGCCCGGCTTCTTCCAGGCCGGCGTCAACCGCATCGAAGTCGCCCTCTACACCACCGCCGATCCCGGCGTGAGTTCCAACATCGACTTCCGCCTCCATGCGGCGGCGGAGGAGGACAAGGTCATCGCCGTGGGTTCCCCGTGGGAAGCGCCCAACGGCACCCTCACCAACGAGGTCGTGGTCGGCGGCTCGCCCACCGCCCCGCTCGGCAGCCCCTTGCTGGTGATGTCGGACAATTTCCTCACGATGCGCTACCGCCCGAAGATCGGCCGCGGCCACATCCTCGCTCCCGGCACCGACCAGGAAGCCGTGCCGTGGTCCCGCTGGCTCCCGCCCAAGCTCGTCGAGGGCTGGATCAAGCGCGTCCTCGCCGGCATCAATCCCTTCAACCAGCGCGTCACCGACCTCTACAACAACGCGATCAACACGGACGTCAGCATTTTGACCCAGGCCGGCAAACGCTGGGAGGGCGACATCGCCCTCACCCTCGGCAACATCGACAACTTCGGCCTCATCGAGATCTACGAGACCGTCCTCAACCGCGGCAAAACCCTCAGCATCGACGCCGGCTACAACTACGGCGCCGCCAACGACGCCCTCCTCCTCGCCGCCGGCTACCTCAACGATCTCTACACGATTCTCGGCCACGAGGCCTACGCCGACGCCGCCAACCCCACCATCTCCGTCGACGACGCCGCCACCGCCACCGAAGTCAGCACCGCGCGCTTCGCCTTCGAGGGCCAGGTCGCCAACGCCCTCGAGGAGGAGCTCGCCCTCCTCCGTGGCCGCGACGACTTCCTCTCCCCCGGCGTCGCCGTCTCTCCCTCCTACAATCGCCTCTACTGGAACTACACCCGCGGCATCGCCGCCGGCGAGGCGATCTACGCCGTCAACTACAACATCCGCGAGAAGGCGGGCAGCGCCACCGCCAACGGCACCCTCGATGCCGCCGACGCTCAGGCCATGTTCCCCCAGGGCCACGGCGATGCCTACGGCCACTACCTCACCGCCCTCGCCAACTACTACCGCCTTCTCACCCACCCGCACTTTACCTGGACGCCCCGCGCCGAGACCGTGACCGTCCTCGGCCAGGCCGTCGCGGTCGACTATTTCGACGAGCGCAAATTCGCCGACGCCGCCGCCAACCTCGCGCGCACCGCCCAGCAGATCGTCGCGCTCACCCACCGCCAGTCGTATCGGGACGACCCCGCCGCCGGGTGGGCCCAGTTCCGCGACGGCAAATCCAGCCCCGCCACCGGCGTCCCCCGCCAGTGGGGCTTCGACGAGTGGTCCTCCCGCGCCGGCCAGGGCTCCTACTACCACTGGATCGTCGCCAACGCGCTGCTGCCCGACAAGGACACCAATCCCAACCACACCGGCGTCCAGGTCATCGACCGCACCACC
>JBILLY010000257.1:0-6597 GCA_044375835.1 Opitutaceae bacterium | reverse complement strand
CCGAAGCTGCCGCGCAGGTGGACGACGGCGGCGCCGGTGGGCGCGCCGGTGCCGCCGGCGAGGTAGACTTGGGCCGGGTAGCGGGTGGCGGGGGTGGTGCCCGGGGCGATCGCGCTCTGGCTGGAGGCCGTGAAGCCCACGCCGCCGAACTGCGGCTGCGTGGGGAGGATCGGCGGGGTGTTGCTCGGCGAATTGGGGACGGTGCCGCGGTAGAGGGAGTTGGTGGCGCCGGCCTTGATTTCGTATTGGGCGTGGGAAGTGAGAGTGAAGGTGAGAGTGAAAGTGAGGGCGGCCAGGAAACGGAGGAACGGCGATGCCCGGCGTGGGAGAGCCGGGGCGAGAGTGGGAGCGCGCATCGGACGATCCCGCTTCTCACGAAGCGGGCTACCCGGGCGGCTGAGCGGGATGGGTTTCATCGGCGGCGCGCGGCGGGGCTTAGAAATCAGACACAGTCACGCGGGCCACGACGCTGGAGTGGACGGCTGCCCATATGCGGAATTTGTTGTATCGGCCCTGATGCGAAACGGTGCCGCCGCTGTAGGTGCCGGTGGCGCCGGAAAGCGATATCTCGAAGCTCGTCCGATCAGGGACCGCGGAAACCGTGAAGGTGCCGTTGGCCGCAGGAGCGCCGGTGACGCCGCTGAGTGTGACGGAGTCGCCAACCTGCATTGCATGGGGATTGGAAACCGTGACGGTGAGCTTGTTGGTGCCGGTAACGATGGATGACACCGTGTAGGGCTGCGCCGCACCGCCAGCGTTGGTGTTGGAGGTGGTATTAACCTGAGTGGAATAGGTCGGGCCGGTCGATCCACCGGAGGGACTGAGGAGGGTGCCCGGGTAGTAGTGGTAAAAATGAACGAGGGGAACGGACATATATGCAGCAGTCGTGGCATTGGTGTTGGCGCCCGTGGCGGCGGTGGTCTCCGACTGAAACACGATCGCATTTTGCCCGCCAAATGGGCCAGTCACGGAGGTGAAGACTGACGTTGCGCTCGAGAGGCCATTAGTGGTGTGCGACAGGGCGGCGACATTGTTAGATTGGCCGCTGTTATCGAGGTATGTCCGACTAACCGTAGCGGGCGACCCGAAGGGCGAGTTCACTGACGTCACAACCGAGAAGCTGAAGATATTTCTCTGAAACAGGTAATAGTTAAGCGGCATATCCGCCATGCGCGGCGTCGGCGCGGCAACCAGCGCCACAGCTATGGTGCCTGATCCGAGGACTCCGGTCGTGGAGTAGTTGCCTTCCGGGCCCATGCCTTCGCTCACGGCAATGAAGGGGGTGGTAGGGTCCGGTGCTACCCCCGCCACGCTGCCGACGGAGAAGGACTGACTACTGGTCTGGTAGGTCCCGGTGCCGCCGGTGAACGACGGCATCAGCAGACGGACCCGACCGTGGAAGACGGCCGGCACCTTGAGACCACCGAAACCAGTGTTTCGGCCCGCGCCGGTATAGCTAATCAGAACCTCGCCGTCGACGCCGAGGTCGCTCACGTCGATGGGGAAAATACTGAACTGATGGCTGTTGTCGGCCGGGTTGCGCGTGAAAGCCGACAGACCCTGATTGTAGACGACCTTGGCCTTGGGCATGACGGAGCGGACCGACTCCCCGAGGTCGGCGAATGCAATCGAGCCATCGACGATCTTGGAGCTATCGACGGAGTTGGCGGCGTGTTTGGCGAGGGTGACGGCGTTGTCGGCGACCTGCGTGGTGTCGACGGCGGCGGCGGCGAGTTGGGAGTTGGTGACGGCGCCGGGGGCGATGGCGGCGGTGGTGACGGAGTTGTTGGCGAGGGAGACGGCGGAGACGCCGCCCAGGGCGACGGACTCGGCGACGACGGAGCGGTAGGCGAAGGGGGCACTGGCGATCTGCTGGCGCGGGGAACTCTCGGGGTCGTTGAGGGGGTTGCCGTCGCCATCATCGACGGTGACGCCGAGGTAGCGGGTGGCCCCGCCGAAGACGGCGGCGCTGAGGGTGGAGAAGGCGTTGGTGTTTTCGGTGGAGATCGCAGTCCCGGAGCCGACGAGGACGCTGAACTCGCCGGCGGCGATGGTGACGGTCTGCTGCTCGGAGTAGAGGCGGTTGGCCGGGGCGCTGAGGTTGGGGCTGTCGTAGATGCGGAAGAGGACGATGCGATTGACGGGCGCGGTGCTACCGACGAGGACGCCGGCGGCATCGGCGATCCGGCCTTGGTAGCTGATGAGATTGGGCACGGCGCTCTGGGAGAATCCGGCGAACGGGAGCGCGAGGAGGGCGGCGAGGAGGCGGAGCTGCTGGCTTTTCATGTTGGGAAGGGAGAGGCGGCGGCGGAAGAGGGAGAGAAAGAGAGAAGGAGGGAGGGAGAGAGGGGGAGAGGGGGAAATGAGTTGGGCTGAGAGCGGAGAGCGGGAGGCGGTGGGGCTGAGAGCTCAGAGCTTAGAGCTGAGAGCAGGAAGCGGTGAGTGGGCGGGGGCTTGGTGGTTGGTCTGGCTCTTAGCTCTGGGCTCCAGGCTATTGGCTCCACGTCAGTTGAGCGTGATGGAGCCGATCTCGCTGACGCGGCGGAGGGTGAAGGTGCCGGTGGTGGTGAGGGGGAGCTTGTGGACGCCGGTGATGACCTCGGTGTAGTTGCCGCCGATGACGGTGGCGCCCCAGCCGAGCGAGTTCGTGCCGGCAGGAGGCGTGACCGTAAACTGGAAGGAACACTGGCGGTTGACCGTGTAGCTCTCGACGCCGGGGGGGAGGGCGGCGCCGCGGGCATCCTTGTTGTTGTGGTCGGGGTGGTAGGTGTGGACGAAGGGGTTGGTGCGGTCGTTGAACGTGAGCGGGATGGTGCGCACGAGGGTGGAGCCGAGAGCGACGGTGCCGCTGCCGGTGGCGAGCTCGGCGTCGAGAGGCATGGTGATGGCGACGAGGCGGGTGGCGGAGGCTTTCTCGTCGGCTTTCAGACCGGACTCGCGGGTGCAGAGGCCGAGGGCGTGGGGCGCCGGGGCGAGTTTGCCGAGGAAGACCTGCGAGAGCAGGCGGGCGGTGCCGGCATCGTCGACGTGGAGGAGGACGCGGAGCGGGAAACTGCGGGGCGTCGTGGTGCCGGGCGAACCGGGCGCGGTGCTCTGGACGTTGGTGACGGCGACGTCGCCGACCCAGAGGCCGGCGAGGGAGGCCTTGCGGGCGGAGGCGGGCAGGTAAACGTCGAGGAGGTTGCCGCTGTCGGTGAAGCGCAGGAAGGAGGCGTAGAAGGCGTCGGCGGCGCCGGTCATCTGCGCGCGGTCGATGCCGAAGGAAAGTTCGACGGAGGACTGCGGGGCGATGGTCTCGGTGTAGGCGGTGTTGATGGGCGTGTCGGTGTAGGTGGTGGTGGCGGCGTTGAAGGTGCGGCGGGTGAGCGGCACGGCGGCGGTGATCGCTTCCTGACCGACGGGCGCGGAGAGCGAGAGGGAGGGCGCGATGGTGAGGGTAACCGGGGCGGAGGTGCGGTTGCGCACGCGGACTTTCACGAGGGCGCCGGTGCGGCCGAAGGTGAGGCCGTCGAGATTGGAGGGCGTGATTTCGAGCGGCGCGTAGAAAGAGCCGACGACGGTGGCATCGAACCAGTAGGCCTGGTTGCGGTCCACGCGCTCGGTGGCGGTGGAGAAGACCTGCGCGGGGTTGAGGGGGCCGATGTCGCCGCCGATGTATTTGAAGATGGTGGTGTTCGCGGCGATGGCGGCGGGGAAGGTGGCGAAGTAGGACGAAAAGGCGGGGAAGGTGCCGGCGACGGGATGGGCGCGGGACGGGAAGCCGAGGAGGTTGGCGCCGTTGCGCACCCAGGTATTGCGCGGGGGGAGCGGGCGCTGCGGGAGCGTGAGCGAGTAGGTGTCGGTGGACACGCCGGCGCAGCGGATGAGGTAGGCGTTTTGGCCGGGCAGCGACGCGAGCGTCGTCTGCGCGGGCTCGCCGCGGACCCAGACGGTCCACTCGGGGGAGCTGGTCGACGGGACGAGGGAGGAGCCGTTGACCTGGGCGGGGTTGGGATTGGGGACCCAGCGCCAGACGGAGAGGATTTCCGGGTTGGCGGCGAAGAGTTGGTCGGGCGTGGCGTGGGTGGCGTCGCCGTGGAGGTAGACGGCGTTCCACCCGCCGCGCAGCGTGTAGGTGGGCGTCTGCCACTGCGCGCGGGCGGCGGGGGCGAGCGCGAGCGTGACGGCGAGGAGGAGGAAAGCGGAGAGGCTAGAGCTCAGAGCTGAGAGCAGCCGGCGGCGTGAGAAGCGGGACGGCGGGAGAGCGGAGGGAGCGCTCAAGTCCCGGCTCGCACGAGCCGGGCTACGCAGAACGATTCGTGCAACGAGCGTTTTCATCGGACGGTGAGGCGGTAGAAGCGGGTGGCGCCGGGGGAGACGGCGATCGAGGCGGATTGCACGCCGACGGCGGCGGCGCGGAAGGACTTGGCGGCGGCGCCGGCGGGCGCGGTGGAGAAGTCGGCGGCGGTCCACGTAGTCAGGTCCGCGCTCTCCTCGATCGTGTAGAGTTTGCCGGTGATGGCGTAGAACTCGAAGGCGACGGCGGTGGCGGTCTTGCCGACGATGTTGAGCTCGAAGCGCTCCGTGGCGTCGCCCGCGTAGGTGCCCGCGAGGTATTCGTCGTAGTTGCTGATGCCGTCGCCGTCGAAGTCGCCGTCGCGGGTGACGAGGCCGAGATTCCAGCCGGCGCTGCCGGGGACGCGGCCGGCCTGGTAGAGGACCCACTCCTGCCAGGCGTCGGGCAGGCCGTCGTTGTTCCTGTCGGCGCCGAGCGTGAGATCGAGGCGCACGCGCTCCCCGCCGTGGCCGGCGCGGAGGGTGCCGGCGACTTCGATCGGGTAGAACTTGCTGCCGTTCATTTCGACGACGAGCGAGTAGATGCCCTGCGCGGGGACGGCCTGGCGGGCGTAGACGCGGGGCGAGCTGGCGCGGCCGGCGTCGATGCTGATCGGCAGCTCGTAGTTCAGATCGCCGCGCAGCGCGGACAGGATGCGGGTGCGCGCGACCTCGATGTTGTCACGCAGCAGAATCAGGTCGGCGCCCTCGACCGCGAGGGTGGCGCCGACTTGGTCGCGCACGATCCCGTGGATCGTGTAGAACGGCGCGGGCGGGAAGGCGCGGAGAGCGGGAGCGAGTCCGGCGAAGAAGGCGAAAACCAAAACGGGGCAGCGGACCGAGCGGAGAAACCGGCGGAGGCTGGAGGGAATCGCAGGCATAGGGGGACACCCTAGACGGAGCCAATGCAAGCGATTGCACAACGGAGCCGATTACGATTTTACCACTGCGGTGCCTACGATTTTTCGTCGTAGGGCTACGACGGGCCGGGGGTTACAATCCGGGGGGAGCGGGACCGTAGTGGCCGGCGGAAGCAGAGTTGCAGCGGAGGTGCGGGCGCGACTTGCTGCGATCCCTCCCCACCGTGCCCTCCGAACCCACCGCTCCGGCACCGAACGCCGGTCACATTGTTTTGGTCGAAGACGACGTGCTGCTGCGCGACCTGTTGGCACGCGTGATCACGCACCGTTTTGCCCCGCGCAGCCTGCGGACTTTCGGCAACGGCGAGGTGGCGCTGGCGGAGTGCCTGGCGGAGCCGCCGGATCTGCTGGTGGCGGACCTGCGGCTGCCGGGGATGGACGGGCGCGAAGTCATCCGCCGGCTGCGGGCGCGGCATCCGGGCACGCGGTGCATCGTGCTGTCGAGCAGCACCTCCTCCGCCCTGCCGGCGGAATTGCTGGGGCTGGGGGTGAGCGGCTTTCTGGACAAGGCGTCGCCGGCGGACCACCTCGAGCGCGCGATCGAACGGGTGCTGGCGGGCGGGATGTTTTTCTCGACGCATGTGACGCCCGGGCCGGCGGAGGCGCCGCGGCCGGAGCCGGCGGGCCCGGCGCCCACGCTGCTGACGGAGCGGGAGCGCGAAGTGGCGCGGCTGGTGGCGGGCGGCATGATCTCCAAAGAAATCGCGGAGCGCCTCGGCGTGAGCCCGCGCACGGTGGAAAAAGACCGCGCGACGATCATGGAAAAGATCGGCGTGCGGGACCTCTCCGGCTTCATCCGCTGGTGCGTGCGCAACGGCCTCGGGTGAGGCGGACCGCGGCGGACGGAGCGCGCGGAGCGTTCAGGCCGGCGGGACGACGGGGGCGACGGGGACGAGGGGGGCGACGGGCAGCAGGATGGTGAACGTGGTGCCGCGACCGGGCGCGGTGTCGACCTCGACGGTGCCGCCGTGCTGCGCGACGAATTCGCGCGTGATGTGCAGGCCGAGGCCGGTGGACGATTCGCCCGCGGTGGGCTCGGCGGAGAGGCGCTGGAACGGCTGGAAAATACGCGCGAGATCGGCGGCGGCGAGGCCGGGCCCCGCATCGGAAACGTCGATACACGCGTGCGGCTCGCGCCGCGCGACGGCGACGCGCACGGCGCCGCCGACCGGGGTGTATTTCACGGCGTTGTCGACGAGGTTGTCGATCGCCTGGGCGAGCCGGGCGGCGTCGCCGTGGAACGGCAGGCACAGGCCGGCGGGCGGGGCGAAGGCGAGCGTCTGGCGCTTCTCGGCGGCGCGGGCGAGGTGCCGCGCGACGACGCCGGCGACGAGCGGCACGAGGTCGAAGTCGGTTTTCCGCC
>JBILLY010000225.1:0-7142 GCA_044375835.1 Opitutaceae bacterium | reverse complement strand
CTCCCACCTCCTCCCTTTTCCGACCTCCCGATTTTCGCCGACATGAATCCAAGCAACCGTAGCGCCAGTCCCTCCCTCGCCGACGCCCAACCCGTCTCCGCCACCCCGCGCCGTGGACCCGGCCTGCCGGCGAAACAGGGCCTCTACGATCCCTTCTTCGAGCACGAGGCCTGCGGCGTCGGCTTCATCGTCAACATGCACGGCCACAAGTCGCACAAGATGGTCAGCGACGCCCTGCAGATCCTCCGCAACCTCGACCACCGCGGCGCCTCCGGGGCCGAAATCAACACGGGCGACGGCGCCGGCATCCTCATGCAGATGCCGCACAAGTTCCTCGCCGAGGTCACCAAGCCCCTCCGCTTCACCCTCCCCGCCGCCGGCCACTACGGCTGCGGCCTCGTCTACCTCCCGCGCAACGCCACCGTCCGCCGCAAGATCGAGGAAAAGTTCGAGCAGGTCGTCCAATCCGAAGGCCTCGTCTTCCTCGGCTGGCGCACCGTCAAGACCGACAACTCCATGCTCGGCGACACCGCCAAGTCCGCGGAGCCGTTCATGCGCCAGGTCTTCATCGGCCGCCCCGAGGGCATGGCCGACGACATGGCCTTCGAGCGCAAACTCTACGTCATCCGCAAGCGCGCCTACGCCGTCATCCGCACCTCCACCCTCGCCGGCGCCGAGTATTGGTATATCGCCAGCCTCTCCTTCAAGACCTTCGTCTACAAGGGCATGCTCACGACCGACCAGGTCGACCAATACTTCCTCGACCTCAAGCACCCGGCGATGGAGTCCGCCCTCTGCATCGTCCACTCCCGCTTCTCCACCAACACCTTCCCCAGCTGGGAGCGCGCCCACCCTTATCGCTATTTGGCGCACAACGGCGAAATCAACACCCTGCGCGGCAACATGAACTGGATGCACGCGCGCCAGGCCCTGTTCGCCAGCGAGGTCTTCGGCGACGACATCAAGAAGATCCTCCCCATCATCAACCCCAACGGCTCCGACTCGGCGATGTTCGACAACACGCTCGAGCTCCTCGTCCTCGCCGGCCGCCCCCTCGCCCACGCGATGATGATGATGATCCCCGAACCGTGGTCCAACCACGAGTCGATGGACGACGACCGCCGCGCCTTCTACCAATATCACAGCTGCCTCATGGAGCCGTGGGACGGCCCCGCCTCCATCGCGTTCACCGACGGCACCCAGGTCGGCGCCATCCTCGACCGCAACGGCCTCCGCCCCTCCCGCTACTACGTCACCAAGGACGGCACCGTCGTCATGGCCTCCGAGGCCGGCGTGCTCGATTTCGCCCCCGAGGACGTCGTCCAGAAGGGCCGCCTCCAGCCCGGCCGTATGTTCCTCGTCGATACGACGCAGGGCCGCATCATCGAGGACGAGGAGATCAAGCGCGAGATCTGCCGCGCCCAGCCCTACCGCCAGTGGCTCGACGAGCACCTCGTCCACCTGAGCGACCTCCCCGAGGCCCCCAAGCTCGAGTCGCCCGACCACGAGACGCTCCTCCAGCGCCAGATCGCCTTCGGCTACACCTTCGAGGACGAGCGCGTCATCATCACCCCCATGGCCAAGGATGGCGTCGAAGCCATCGGCTCCATGGGCAACGACGCCGCCCTCGCCGTCCTCTCCAACACGCCGCGCCTCCTCTACGACTACTTCAAGCAGCTCTTCGCCCAGGTCACCAATCCTCCCATCGACTCGATCCGCGAGGAGATCGTGACCTCCGCCGAATCGCGCCTCGGCTCCGAGGGCAACTTGCTCAACCCGCAGCCCGCCGCCTGCCGCCGCGTCGAGCTCAAATGGCCCGTCCTCACCAACGAGGAATTCGCCAAGATCCGCCGCACCAATCTCCCCGGCCTGCGCACCGGCGTGCTCCCGATCCTCTTCCGCGTCGCCCGCGGCGAGAAGGGCCTCGCCAAGTCCATGGAGGAGCTCTCCGTCATGGCCCGCCGCATGATCGAGGAAGAGGAAATCAACGTCCTCATCCTCAGCGACCGCGGCGTCACCAAGGACTTCGCCCCCATCCCCGCGCTGCTCGCCGTCGCCGGCCTGCACCACTATCTCATCCGCGAGGGTCTCCGCACCAAGGTCTCCCTCGTCGTCGAGACCGGCGAGGCCCGCGAGGTCCACCACTTCGCCCTCCTCATCGGCTACGGCGTCACCGCCATCAACCCCTACGTCGCGTTCGAGACCATCGACGACATGATCCGCGAGGGCATGCTCCCCGGCCTCGACCACAAGAAGGGCTGCGCCAACTTCGTGAAGGCCGCCTCCAAGGGCGTCGTGAAGGTCATGTCCAAGATGGGCATCTCCGCCATCCAGAGCTACCGCGGCGCCCAGGTCTTCGAAGCCCTCGGCCTCCGCCAGGATGTCGTCGACCACTACTTCACCTGGACTCCTTCCCGCGTCGGCGGCATCGGCCTCGATGTCATCGCCCAGGAAGTCCTCCTCCGCCACCACGCCGCCTACCCGGAGCGCGCCGTCGGCGACCACGTGCTCCCCGTCGGCGGCCTCTACCAGTGGCGCGCCACCGGCGAAGCCCACCTCTTCACGCCCGAGTCCGTGCACGCCCTCCAGAAGGCCGTCCGCACCAACTCCAAGGTGTCCTACCGGAATTACGCCAAGCTCGTGAACGAACAGAGCGGCAAGCTCTGCACGCTCCGCTCGCTGCTCGACTTCAAGGCCGGCACCCCGATCCCGATCGAGGAGGTCGAGCCCGCCACCGCGATCATGAAGCGCTTCAAGACCGGCGCCATGTCCTACGGCTCCATCTCCAAGGAAGCCCACGAGACGCTCGCCATCGCCATGAACCGCATCGGCGGCAAGTCCAACACCGGCGAAGGCGGCGAGGACCCCGAGCGCTTCACCTGGACCAACGAGCGCGGCGATTCCAAGAACTCCGCCATCAAGCAGGTCGCCTCCGGCCGCTTCGGCGTCACCAGCGAATACCTCGTCAACGCCCGCGAGATCCAGATCAAGATGGCCCAGGGCGCCAAGCCCGGCGAGGGCGGCCAGCTCCCCGGCACCAAGGTCTACCCCTGGGTCGCCAAGACCCGCGGCACCACCGCCGGCGTCGGCCTCATCTCCCCGCCGCCCCACCACGACATCTACTCCATCGAGGACCTCGCCGAGCTCATCCACGATCTCAAGAACGGCAACAAGGACGCCCGCATCAGCGTGAAGCTCGTCTCCGAAGTCGGCGTCGGCACCATCGCCGCCGGCGTCGCCAAGGCCCACGCCGACGTCGTCCTCATCTCCGGCTACGACGGCGGCACCGGCGCCTCCCCGCAGACCTCCCTGCAGCACGCGGGCCTCCCGTGGGAACTCGGCCTCGCCGAGACCCACCAGACCCTCGTCCTCAACAACCTCCGCTCCCGCATCGCGGTCGAGACCGACGGCCAGCTCAAGACCGGCCGCGATGTCATCATCGCCGCCCTCCTCGGCGCCGAAGAGTTCGGCTTCGCCACCGCGCCGCTCGTCGCCACCGGCTGCATCATGATGCGGGTTTGCCACCTGAATACGTGTCCCGCCGGCGTCGCCACCCAGGACCCGCAGCTCCGCGCCAAATTCGCCGGCCAGCCCGAGCACGTCGTGAACTTCATGCAGTTCATCGCCGAGGATATCCGCGAGATCATGGCCTCGCTCGGCTTCCGCACCATCGAGGAGATGATCGGCCGCACCGATCGCCTCGAGGCCCGCAAGGCCGTCGACCACTGGAAAGCCAAGGGCCTCGACTTCTCCAACATCCTATACCAGCCCGACGTCGGCCCCGAGGTCGGCCGCTTCTGCTCCCAGAAGCAGGACCACGGCATCCAGCGCTCGCTCGACGTCACCCAGCTCCTCGACCTCTGCCAGCCCGCCATCGCGCGCGGCGAGAAGGTCGTCGTCGAGCTGCCCATCCGCAACGTCAACCGCGTCACCGGCACCATCACCTCCGGCGAGATCACCAAGAAGCACGGCGCCAAGGGCCTCCCCGAGGACACCATCACGCTCCGCTTCAAGGGCTCCGCCGGCCAGAGCTTCGGCGCCTTCGTCACCCGCGGCATGACGCTCTCCATCGAGGGCGACGCCAACGACTACTTCGGCAAGGGCCTCAGCGGCGGCAAACTCATCGTCTTCCCCGACGCCAAGGCGCCCTTCAAGGCCGAGGAAAACATGATCATCGGCAACGTCGCCTTCTACGGCGCCAGCGCCGGCGAAGCCTACATCCGCGGCATGGCCGGCGAGCGCTTCGGCGTCCGCAACTCCGGCGTCACCGTCGTGGTCGAGGGCGTCGGCGACAACGGCTGCGAATACATGACCGGCGGCAACGTCGTCGTGCTCGGCCGCGCCGGCCGCAACTTCGGCGCCGGCATGTCCGGCGGCATCGGCTACGTCCTCGACGAAGCCGGCGACTTCCCCAAGCGCGTCAACCCCCAGATGGTCGGCGTCGAGAAGGTCGAGGATCCCAAGGAAATCGCCGCCCTGCGCGCGATGATCCGGAAGCACCTCGACTACACCGGGAGCGAGAAGGCCAAGGCCGTCCTCGCCGACTGGGACAAGTCCGTCGCCAAGTTCGTCAAGGTCATGCCCAAGGACTACAAGCGCATGCTCGCCTGCATCGAGCGCGCCCAGGCCCAGGGCCTCACCGGCGACGAAGCCATCATGGCCGCCTTCGAGGAAAACGCCCGCGACACGAGCCGGGTTGGTGGCAATTGAGCCACCAACAGCTTTAGGCGATAAGCTCCAAGCTGTAAGCACCGAACTGCTGAACCAAATCCCACCTCCCAACTTCCGCCAACCAAGCTTACAGCCTACCGCTTATAGCTTAGAGCTTCACTCCCATGGGCAAACCCACCGGCTTCATCGAATACCTCCGCGAACTTCCCGTCGACCGCACGCCCACCGAGCGCGTCAAGGATTGGAAGGAGTTCCACCAGCACATGGAGGAGAAGAAACTCCGCACCCAGGGCGCCCGCTGCATGGATTGCGGCATCCCGTTTTGCCATACGGGCAAATTGATCAGCGGCATGGCCAGCGGCTGCCCGATCAACAACCTCATCCCGGAGTTCAACGACCTTGTCTACCGCGGCCTCTGGAAGGAAGCCCTCGATCGGCTCCACAAGACGAACAACTTCCCCGAGTTCACCGGCCGCGTGTGCCCGGCTCCCTGCGAAGGCTCCTGCGTCCTCGGCATCAACAACCCGCCCGTCACGATCAAGAACATCGAGGCCTCGATCATCGACAAGGGCTGGGAAGAGGGCTGGGTCATCCCCGCCGCCCCCAAGGTCCGCACCGGCAAGAAGGTCGCCGTCATCGGCTCCGGCCCCGCCGGCCTCAGCGCCGCCGCCCAGCTCAACAAGGCCGGCCACACTGTCACCGTCTTCGAGCGCGCAGACCGCCCCGGCGGCCTCCTCATGTATGGCATCCCCAACATGAAACTCGACAAGCAGGAGGTCGTCCTCCGCCGCATCAAGCTCATGGAGCAGGAGGGCATCAAGTTCGTCTGCGGCGCCTCCGTCGGCACCGGCGAAAAAGACAACGTCGAGCCCCAGATCTTCCTCAAGGAATACGACGCCACCGTCGTCTGCACCGGCGCCACCCAGCCGCGCGATCTCCCCATCGAGGGCCGCAGCCTCAACGGCGTGCACTTCGCGATGGAGTTCCTCACCGCCAACACCAAGGCCGTCCTCAACGGCGGCGCCGACCACTGCCCCATCCACGCCAAGGGCAAGGATGTCGTCGTCATCGGCGGCGGCGACACCGGCACGGATTGCGTCGGCACCTCCATGCGCCACGGCTGCCGGAGCATCGTCCAGATCGAGATTCTCCCCAAGCCCCCGCTCGAGCGCCAGGCCGACAACCCCTGGCCGGAGTGGCCCAAGACCTACAAGATGGACTACGGCCAGGAAGAGGCCGCCGCCAAGTTCGGCGCCGATCCCCGCGTCTATCTCACGACCGTGAAAAAGTTCGTCGGCGACGCGCAGGGCAACGTGCAGTCGCTCGTCACCGTCGAGATCAAGTGGGAGAAGAACGAGAAGGGTCAGTTCATCCCCAAGGAGCAGCCCGGCACCGAAAAGACCGTCCCCGCGCAGCTCGTGCTGCTCGCAATGGGCTTCCTCGGGCCCGAGCAGGCCCTGCTCAAGGACCTAGCCCTCGAGACCGACCCGCGCTCCAACATCAAGGCCGAGCACGAGAAGTATCGCACCAACCTCCCCAACGTCTTCGCCGCCGGCGACTGCCGTCGCGGGCAGAGTCTGGTCGTGTGGGCGATCAACGAAGGCCGCGGCGCCGCCCGCGAGTGCGACCGCTTCCTCATGGGCAACACCGACCTCCCCTGAGGTCGCCGCGCGTCAATCCCTGAACCGGCCTGCGCCGGTCACCTTTCAAGGGCGGGTCCCGCGACCCGCCCTTTTTCGTGCCCCCCGCCGCCCTCTCCGCGCATCGCTGTCACCGGCCACCCACCGCCGCCATCGTAGAGGCGACGCTCGCCGACGCCCGTTCGCTGCGCCCGCATTGCGGCCCCCGCTGAACTCGTGCCCCATCACCGCGCGGAACGCCGTGCCTCTCGACACCGGGCAGGCCTGAACTGTGCGCCCGGACGCACAAGTCAGGCGGTAAACTCACTGCCAGGATCAAGCAACTGGCCGCGTTCCCGATCGTTTCGATCGTCCCGGGTGCCCAACCGACGGGACGACAAGAAGTCCGTTCGGCGTGGATCGAACGGTGGCCGAAGAAACACCCGTTATCCCACACATACGACGAAATCCCACACCACCAACGGCGCGGCCGGGATAAACTGTTCGCGGTCTCGTCGCCGAATCTCTGCCCATCACAAAGGAAATGGAGGGGGACGATTTAGAAATAGCTTCTCCGCTCTAAGGTTGCCTCGATCTAGCTCATGTCTTCCGAGCGAGCTTCAAGCCTATCTCCGGGAATTTATGAGCGGCTATTGGACCATGAGCTTTCGAATGCACTAAAAGAGCAACCCGACCTAAGGCCGATTCTGAGGAAGCTCGATGACGAAGAAGCGCCTCATGCCTACGGACAGTTCCTGATTCAAATAGTTGTCCAGGCCCTGCGGACCCGTAGCACCGAAGAACGACTACCAATCGTAAATCGCCTCATCGAGCTACTGTCCGCGACGGATG
>JBILLY010000010.1:0-18256 GCA_044375835.1 Opitutaceae bacterium | reverse complement strand
CTCGCGGCACCCGAAACGGTTTTGATTTCGCTTCAATCGCCGCCTCCCGTCGCAAGCGAGGCCACAGATTTCCCGAGGCCGATCACGCCGCTTTCCACGAGCAGCCTTCTAACAGGAGCCCGGAATGATCCACCGCTCGAACACGAACTCCGGCAGGAAATGGCAACGGCCGATCGAGTAGACATCCTCGTGGCCTTCATCAAGTGGGCCGGGCTTCGCCTGTTGCAACCCGCCTTCGAAGCACTCTCCTCCCGCGGCGTGCCCGTCAGGATTGTCACCACCTCCTACATGGGTGCATCCGATCCAGACGCCATCGCCTGGCTGGCTGCTCAACCCGGTTTCTCGGTCAAGGTATCCTACGACACGGAACGCACGCGACTGCACGCCAAGGCCTATCACTTTTATCGAAAATCCCGCTACTCCACCGGCTACATCGGATCGGCGAACATGTCCCGAGCCGCCATGACAAGCGGCTTGGAGTGGACGGTGAAAGTGACCGAGGTAGACCAACCTCACATCCTTCAACGATTCACCGCCGAGTTTTCCACCTACTGGGCCAGCCGGGATTTCGAGACTTACGATCCCTCTCAGGCCCTCCGATTGGCGGACGCTATCAGGTATGCCAAGACTGGCGACTCCTCCGGCGCCACCCGGTTTTTTGTCGATATCAGGCCGCACCCTTTTCAGGAGCGTATACTTGAAGCGCTGAGCGCCGCCCGTGCCGCGGGCCAGGCTCGCAACTTGGTCGTCGCCGCCACCGGCACCGGAAAAACCGTAATCGCAGCTTTCGATTACTCCCGATTCGCCGCTCGCGTCGCCAGGTCCCAATCTGCCCCCTGCCCGGCCACTCTCCTGTTCGTCGCTCATCGCAGGGAAATTTTGGAACAGGCGCGCGACTGCTTCCGCACCATCCTTCGCGACGCCAATTTTGGGGAACTCTTGATAGATGGCGAGCACCCCGTCGCCTGGAATCATGTGTTCGCCTCGGTGCAAAGTCTGTCCGCAGCTCAACCCTGGAGCACTCTTTCGCCCACCCACCATCGCTTCATCGTCATCGATGAAGCACACCACAGCACCGCAGCCAGCTATCGTCCCCTGCTCGAAAATTGCCGTCCGGAAATTCTGCTGGGCCTCACCGCTACGCCGGAGCGCATGGACGGCAGTTCAATCTTGCCCGACTTCGGCGGCGAATTCGCAGCCGAGATCCGCTTGGCCGAAGCCCTCGAGGAAAAGCTGCTCTGCCCATTTCACTACTTCGGCATAACCGACCCCGTCTCGCTCGCCGACGAACGTTTTTGGCGCAACGGCCAGTATGAGGTCGCCGCACTAACCGCAGCTTACACCGGGGACGACATAAAGGCCCGGCAACGACTCGACATTATCCTAGCCAGTTTGCGCCGCTATCAACCGGACCTCAGCGGCACCCGCGCCGTCGGTTTTTGCGCGAGCGTGGCGCATGCCCGCTTCATGGCAGACGCGTTCAATCAGGCCGGGCACAAAGCCGCAGTCATCGTGGGCGAGACGCCGGCCGTCGAGCGGCAAGGTCTCGTGGCCGACTTTCGCGCCGGACGGTTGCCCTTCGTTTTCACCGTGGATGTTTTTAGCGAAGGCGTGGACGTTCCCGAGATCAACCTGGTCATGTTCCTTCGTCCCACGGCCAGCCTCACGGTTTTTCTGCAACAACTCGGGCGCGGCCTCCGGCATCATCCAGAAAAAGAGTGCCTCACCGTGTTGGATTTTATCGGCCAAAATCACCGCCGTTACCGCATTGACCGGAAGTTTTCCGCGCTCCTCACCCGGAACCGCCAGCGCATGGACCAAGAGGTGGAGAAGGATTTCCCCCACCTCCCACCAGGCTGCAACATCCAGCTGGAGCGAGTCGCCCGCGAACACATTTTATCCAACATCCGCGAGAGCCTGCGCCATTTCGCTACCTTGGTCACCGAGAGCTTGGCCACCTTCGCGCAAGATCACGGCTGCCCGCCCACCTTTGCCAACTTCGTGCGCGCAACCGGAATTTCTCCGCTCACCTTGCTGAAGAACAAAACTTGGTCCGAATGGCAGTCCCTCGCCCGCCACAGCACCGCCCCCAGGGACCCGGACCTAGACGCCTGCCGCCAAGCGCACCGGCGCATCCTTCTACGCACCGATCCCGACCAACTCGCCCAGCTCGCCCGATACGCTGATCCTGACCTGCCCTTAGATGCGGTCGCCGGTATCGTGTGCGAACCGGCCGGTGTGGGATTGCACTACGTTTTGTGGGGTAAAAAAGGTCCCGACGTAGGCGTAAACAGCCTCGCCGAATCGCTTTCAAAATGGCGGCGCAACACCAGCGCGCTACAGGATCTGCGGGAAATTGTGGATTATGTCCGGCTCCATCCCGCTTTCCCGACTGCTCCAATTGAGCTCCCGTTTCCATGTGGCTTACGCCTCCATGCCGCCTACGGATCAGGGGAGATCAAAGCTGCACTGGGATTGTGCACGCTGGAAAAATCAGGTCCAACCGGCGTGGGCGTGTTCCATTCCGAATCGCTGAAGTGCTACGTCCACTTGGTGACGTTCAGAAAGTCGGAGCAGGATTTTTCGCCAACCACCCAATACCGCGATTACCCCGTAAGCCGCACGCAGTTGCATTGGGAAAGCCAATCGACGGTCACCCAAGCCAGTAACACGGGGCAAAATCTCCTTCATTTCCAAGAACGCGGTTACACCGTGCTCTTCTTTGCGCGCATGGAAAAACGCATCGAAGACGAGGCTGCGCCGTTTGTTTTTCTTGGGCCTGCCCAAAGTCTCATCAGCGCCGAGGGCGACCGCCCGATCTCTATGGTTTGGGAGTTAGGCCACGAAATGCCGGCGTCATTGTTCGAAGAAGCACGAGCTATTTAGGGATGATTTAGAGGCAGACGCAGGTAAGGCAGACCGAAGCCCGCCTCATGACTTGACTCAGCCCATGCGGCACGCGGACCGCTCGGCGGCCAACAAATCAGACCCGCAAGCGATGCCACCAATGCTGCGAGCTCCGACGGCTGGATCATCGGATAGGTGGCGGCGGGCCGCTGACTGTTGGCACTATCCCGGCTCAAGAGCCGGATATTTCTTTTCCAGCCACGCCAAAACCTCCGTGCGCAAGTCGTGAACGAAGGCTATTGCCAGTCGGCCGAGATGCCGCCCGACGCCGCGATCCGCGAGATCGCGGTCCACGATCTCCCACAGTTCGCGGATTTCGGCGCGGCTGGTCTTATGCGGTTGGAGCCAGCCCGCGGCCAACCAGGTGGGTAAACTTATTTTCGTCTCCGATGATGAAGAGTTTGGGTTTGGCCATGACGTCGTTCAAGAAGCGATCGTTTGCCTTCACCCGCCGCGCGAGTTCGGCGGGCTCGAAGAAATGCGGATTGATTTCGCGACCGATTCGCTCGCCGGCGGCGCGCAGCGCCGAAGCGAGGTCGCGATGGCGGGCAGAGCCGACGATCATCAGGTCGAGGTCGCTTTCGGCCCGCTCGGTGTCAGCCGCCACAGACCCGAAGACGAACGCAAACGCGATTTTCTTCGCCGGCAGCACTTCGGCCAGCGCCACGGCTCGGCGTATCCCGCGATCAACCGGCCTGCAACTCCTGGGCGGCGGCGGCAGACTGCCCGGCAGGACCACACCGCCATGCCCGACATCTTTACCCGCAAAAAACGCTCCGCGTTGATGGCCCGCATCCGCGGGTCGGGCAACCGGGGTCGACAACGTTGACTCACAACGCCCGCGAAACATCGTCGGCGTCATGACGCTCGCGGATTTTCCGGAACTCAAGCGGCTCTCCCGGCCGGCCCGCCTACGCCTCGCCGCCGAACTCTGGGATTCCGCTGCCTCGGACGCGTTGCCCGTGCCGGCCAGCCACAAACCCCTGCTGCGCGCCCGACGCGCCGCCTACGACAAGGGCGAGATGGCGACGCTCACGATGACCGAGCTTAAACGCTCGCTTCGCCGTCGTCCGTGAAAAGGCGCGATCCGCGCTTCATCCGGGACTTCGTGCGCGGGCGAAGATAGCGCCCTCGCGGCGGCCAACTCGGATCGACACGGCCTGCCCCGCCGTGCCCGACATTTTTTCCCGAAAGGAAACGCTCGGCCGTCATGGCGGCGATCCGCGGCTCGGGCAACCGGGCCACCGAACTGCGCCTCATCGCGATTCTCCGCGCCCCGCGTTGGCTTGCCGGCACCGTTTGGCAACAGGCGACCGGCACCGCTTACGACACCTGCCGGACCGCTCGCGTCCGCCACGATGCAGACATGCCGCTGATTCCCGGACCGACGGTGTCCCTCGACCGCTCCGCCCTCTCGGTCGGCCGATTGCACGACGACGACAGCCAGGTCGCCGACTGGCTCGCCCAGCCGCCCGAACAACGCCTTGCGGCCCTCGCGTTCCTCCGCGCCACGTGCAACCCCGAGGCTTACGCTTCACAACGACTTCGCGGATTTCCTGAGGTTACCCGACGCACGTGCGTGCGCGCCCGGGCGCGGGATTGACTCCGCCTACGTAAGGAATTGCTTCCTACGTATGAAGACCAAGCTCACGCTCTACGTGGACCAGGCCGCCGTGAAGCGGGGCAAGCTCTGGGCCCGGCGCCGGAAGATTCCCCTCTCCCGCGTGGTCGAAGAGCACCTGAACCGTCTGGTGGCGGCCGATGCCGGCGAGCGCTTCCTCGCGAAATGGCAGGGCAAGTTTGCTCTCTCGGCCGAGGCGGCGAAAGATCCGCGCACGGCCGCAATCATCGCCAAACACGTCCGGTGATGCTGCGCCCGCTCTTCGATACGAATGTGCTGATCGACGTCGCCCTGAGCCGGCCCGGTTTGCACGCGGCCAGCGGCGCCGTGGTCGCGTGGGGCCTCAATCATCCGGGCACCGCCGTCGTGGCCGTGCATTCTCTGGCCACCGTCAATTACCTCATGGCGCGGGAAGCCGGTGCCGCCAAAGCCCGGGAGTTCATCGGCGATCTCGTGCCCGGTGTGGAAATCGCCGAGCTCGACACGGTCGGCGTCACCCGGGCGCTCGAACTCCCCTTTTCCGACTTCGAAGACGCGCTGATCGCCGCCGCCGCCGAACACGCCGCCGCCACCCATATCGTCACCCGGAATCTGCCCGACTTCCGCCGGTCGCCCGTGAAGGCCATGAGCCCCGAGGATTTTTTGCGGCTTACCGCGAAGGCCTGAACCGCCGCGGCCCCCATGGCCGACATCTTCTCCCGCAAGAAACGCTCGGCCGTCATGGCGGCGATCCGCGGCTCGGGCAACAAGGCCACCGAACTGCGCCTCATCGCGCTGTTCCGCGAGCACGGCATCACGGGCTGGCGCCGCGGTTCGCGCCTGCCGGGCCGGCCCGATTTCGTTTTCGCCCGCGCGCGCGTGGCCGTCTTCGTCGACGGCTGCTTCTGGCACGGCTGCCCGCGCCACGCCACCTGGCCCAAGCAAAACGCCGCCTTCTGGCGCGCCAAGATCCTCGCCAACCGCGCGCGCGACCGCGCCGTCGGCCGCGAACTGCGCGCCCGCGGCTGGCGCGTGCTCCGCCTCTGGCAACACGCCCTGCGCGTCCGCGACGAACCCGCCCTCGTCCGCCGCCTCCGCCGCGCCCTCGGGCGTTGACCCGCCCGCCCGCGCTCCGCGGTTAGCAGCAACCCGGCCCTCGTGTTCAGGTGTCCGACGGACCGCGCCAAGCCAACCGGTGCACGCCCTCGCCGTCCCACGCGGCGCTCGCCTGCAATTCACCCCTACGGTTCCCAGCCCTCGACGCTCAGCCCTCAACCTAGATTCCGCAGTCGGGTAAACCGCCAATCTTCGCTGATCCGCGCCAATGAACTGGAAGCGAGAAATTCCCGGCATCCTGTCCATTTACCCGCGAGGTGAACAACTCGCATCCACGGCTTCGAACCCAAACTCAGGATGAGCGTCGATTGGCGCGGATCAGCGGTTCCTCTGTCTGCGTTTTTTAGACTCAACTGAATTTCTACGGCTCAGCTCTCAGCCGTCCGCGCTCCGCTCCAATCGCTCCGCGCCCGACCGTCCGCAGCTTCGCCCGGCTACCCGAACACCTCACCGCTTGCCCCCGCGCCCGAGCCACGCGGCCAGCCACGCGCGCGCGGCCTGTTTCAATTTCGCCTGCGCCTCGGCCCGCGCGACCGCCGCCTCGGCCAATTTCTCCGGCGTCGCTTCGTCGGTCCACGCCACGCCGGTGCGCGCCGCGAGCCAGCGGGCGAGTTGCCGCTGCTCGATCGGTTCCTGCGACGTCCGGTCGAGTTCCTCCCGGCCGCCGTCGTCCCGCCGCAGCTCGAGCCGGAAGATGCGGTCGCCGTCGCCATCCGTATCCTCGCGCACCTGCAGGGCCGTGCCCGCCCCGCGCGTCTCGGCGCGCCCGCCGCGCCGCCGTTGCCGCACCACGCGCCCCGTTTCCAGGCGCCACTCGTCGCGCTCCCGCGCCAGCCGCCGCGCACCCCACGCCGCAAACCCGGCCAGTGCCGCCGCAATCGCCCCCACCGCGCCGTAGGCGGGCCGCTCCGGCGTGGCCGCGAGCGCTGTCGCCGCCACCGTGCCCACCGCCGCCGCCACCCCGCCGAGCACCCACGCGCCCGCCCGCCGCGGCCGCGGATTGCGCACCAACACCTCGCCGCCTTCCGGCGCCGCGACCACCCGCCAATCCTCCGGCAACAACGGCGGCCACCGCTCCGGCGGCGGCAGGCGCAACGTCTCGTGCAACGCGGCGAGGAGCTGCCGCTGCTCCTCGGCGGTGCCGTAGTCGGTCAATTCCACCACGCCGCCCGCCGTCTCCGCCCGCAGCGCCGGCGGGTTGCCGCCGCGGTGCAGCGCACGCAGGTCATCGCGCGCGAGCCAGCGCCGCCGCACCCACGGGCCGGTGCGGCGGACCAGCTCCAGGCCGTCGCTGCGCACCGTCAACCGGTCGGCGCTCCACGTCTGCCGGAAAAACGCCCGGCCCGCGAACACGCCGCCCAGCGTCCAAAACGCCAGCCACGTCAGCATGAACAGGCCCGTGGCCAACGCGGGCACGGTTTCCAGCGGCGCCCGCCCCGGCTTCGGCGGCTGCCCCGTCACCCACGCGATCGCCCCGGTGACCAGCAGCCAGAGCACCAGCACCTCGCCCACCGCCCAGAACACCAGCCAGAATCCGAGAAACGCCGCGTCGAACCAGTGGCCCGCGCCGCGCGGCGTGAGCCGCGCCTCGAAGCCTGTCATGGTCCGCGTCAAACGCATCGCGCCGGCATCGCACCCGTTCGCCCCGCCCGCCGCAAGCGCGGCGCCGCGGCGGGGGTTCGCCGCGCCCGGGCACGCGCCGCGTTGTTCCGTGCCGGTCGTCGCGCGCGGGCAAAGCAACCGGGGATCGTGGCGCC
This sequence comes from Opitutaceae bacterium, assembly GCA_044375835.1. Taxonomy (GTDB): domain Bacteria; phylum Verrucomicrobiota; class Verrucomicrobiia; order Opitutales; family Opitutaceae; genus ER46. Next base: position 10,876 of record JBILLY010000010.1, on the reverse strand, counting down.
CATTGCCGGCCGCTCCTGATGGTGGCGCGAAGCGAGGGAGTGCTCGGGCCGGTGGGGATGCGGTTCGAACCGAGCAATTCCAACGTGTCGTCGTTTCCGGATCGCACGGCCTGAGCCGGCCCGGACCGTTTCGCGGGCCGGGCGAGCCGGGCAGCGACCAACGCGGAGCCCCAACCCGAAGGTTTCACACTCGGAGGGGTGAAACCTGCGCCCTGTCGGGCCCGACTTCGTCAGGGTTAGCCGCGACCAAGTCGCTCCGCCCTTCGGGCGGACGGATATTTCTCCCACCATTCCCTTCATGGCTGTGAAATATCCGGGCCAAAAACTCCCGCAAAGTCGTGCGTCTGGAAAAACCGTTCACCGCAAAAAGGGGGGCAAAAAAAAGGCCCCGCGACGAGCGGGGCCTCGGAGGAGGGGCGCTTACTTTTTCGCTTCGGGCGCCGGGGCCGGAGCAGGGGCCGCAGCCGCTGCGGCGGCGGGCGCGGGCTGCCAGAAATAGCGGCCCTTCTTGTTGTGGTCCCAGCGGAGCCAGGCCGCGGCGCCGACCAGCACCGCGAGCACCACGATGAGCTTGAAGCGCGCCTGCTGCTTGGCGGCTTCCTTGTCCTCGTAGGGATCGTCGAGCGAGCGCTGCGACCCGGCGGGCAGCGCGGCGATGTCGGTGAGCGCGGTGCCGAAGGGGATGTTGATCTTCACGCGGCCGTTGACGGCCCAGCCGTTGCCCTCGAGCACGGGGCCGAGGGTGCGCTGGCGGAGCTTGAGCCACGCGATGATCATCGACGGGCCGGAGATCGCGAGGATCACGCCGAGGAGGCCGATCGGCATCCAGGCGCCGAGGCCGAAGAAGGCGCCCATGATCGCGCCGAAGGCGCCGGTGATGCCGCCGACCGCGACGCCCAAGGCGGCGACGGTGCCGATGTCGATCTTCTTGGCGGGTTCGGCGGGCTTGGCCTTGTCGGCGTTGGCGGTCTTTTCCGCGGCGGAGGCGAGTTTGCCGGTGGCCTCGGCATCGGCGGCGGCGGCGCGCTTGGCGATCTGCTCCTCGATGAAGCGGACGAACTTTTTGTAGGGCGCGAAGAACGCCTGCCGGATGCTGATGGGGTTGTCGACGATGCCGGTGACGACGGCATCCCAGTCGCGCCCGGCGCGGTCGTAGAACACGCCGCGGCGACCGACGAAGAGGTAGTCGCTGTCGCCCTGGGTGAAGCAGGCGGCGATGTTCATCGGCGGCGAGCCGGCGCGCGTGCAGGCGCAGTAGGCGATGTAGGCCTTGCTCATGGCGGCGAGCGGGCTGGGGCCGTCGACGCGGAGGACGAGCTCGGTGCTGCGGCTGTCGAGGTAGAGCGTGCCGGCCTGGAAGATCGCGTAGCGGTCGCGCGAGTAGAAGTCGGCGAAGTTGACGAAATTGTGCAGGAGCGCGCGGAGGTCGCGGTGGTAGCGCACGAGGCGCTCGACGTCGCTGATGGCCTTGAACTCGGGTTCGAGGGCCTTGTCCTGCGCGACGAGGGTCGCGAGGGCGGCGCGGCCGTTGCCGGCGAGGATTTCCTTCACGCGGGCGAGGCCGAGTTTCTCGACCGTGCCGCCGGCTTTGCCGCCCTGCCAGGCTTCGAAGGCGGCGAGCCGGCCGCAGAGGTCGGCCCACTCGGCGGCGGTGAGGGAAGTCTTGGCGCCGCCGAGCAGCGGGGCGACGGCATCGCGGTGCAGGGTCGCGAGGGCACCGGCCCAGGCGGGATTCACGCCCTCGAGCAGGGGCAGAGCCTTGCCGGCCTCGACGCGCGCGAGGGGGAAACCGGCGATCTCCTCGGCGGAGATCTTCATGTCCTTGGCGGCGATGGCGAGATACTCGGTTTCGTTGCGGTTGAGCGCGGCGACGGCGCGGGCGTCGAAGGCGGCGAGCTTGGTGCGGGCGAAGAAATCGTCGACCTTGGCGCGCACGCCTTTGACGGCGGCGCAGGCGGCGCCGGTGCCGGCCCCGAGGATGGCGATATCGGCGGCGGAGTTTTTCTCGGCCCAGCCGACGTAGGCGGCGAGGTCGGCGAAAAAGGCGTCGATTTTTTCGGCGGTGACGCCGACGGAGCCGGTGCGGTCGGCGACACCGCCGTGGCAGGCGACGATGTCCTTGATGAGCGTTTGGACGGAGGCGTCGGCGGTGGCTTCGGGCGGGATGACGCCGTCGCCGTTGAGGGCGCTCGCGGAAAAGATTTTCGCGGTGTCGGCGGCATCGGCGACCGAGATGGCGGCGGCGTCTTTTTTGCCGAGATTGCCGAGGATCTGCCGGGCGGAGGAGAGCAGGATCTTGCCGCCGGCGGATGTGCTCTCGATGGCGGCGAGCGGCAGGGCGTCGGCGCCTTGGAGGAGAACGGCGGGATCGTTGAGGCGGGCGGCGGCCCACTTGACGGCGGCGATCAGCTCGGGGACGCGGATGCGGCCGTCGCCGTCGGTGTCGATGAGGGCGAGGGTCTTGTCGTCGATCTCGAGGCCCTTCACGGGGCAGGAAAGAGCGACCCAGAGTTTTTGGTCGAGCTGGTCCAGCGCCATCAGATCGGCGCCGGTGGTCAGGGCGACCTGATCGAGGCCGCCGGTGCGGAAGAATTTCCAGGAGTGAGCGGGTGCAGTCGGGCTGGACATGGAAAGGAGGTGAGCGGCTGGAGGGGGTTTGGGCAACGCCGGGAGATGGGTAAAATTACTTGTTAGCGAAATCCTCGAGGTAGTGCGCGATGAGCTCGGGGAGCGCGGGCGGGACGGGGAGGCCGAGGGCGACGGCGCGGGCGCCGTCGATGCCGACGGGCCAGTTGCTGACGATGCCCTGGATGCGGGCATCGAAGGCGTCGACGATCGGGCCGAGCGTCAGGCCGCGGGCGGCGGCGACCTCGCGGAGCGCGGCCTCGGCGAGGCGGGGCGTGACGGTGTGCGCCGGCAGCACGTAGGCGCGGTCGCCGCCGAGGCGCGCGGCGGGCACATCGTGCAGCGCGACGAGCGACGCGATCACGGTGCGGTATCCGGTCATCGGATGCCCCTGGTCGCGGTGCACGGGCAGGAGGCAGGGCTCGCCGGCGAGCGGTTCGCGAAACATGCCGCTGGCCCAGCTGGAGGCGGCGGCGTTGGGGCGGCCGGGGCGGATGATGACGGTGGGCAGGCGCACGGTGCGGCCGTCGAAGTGGCCCTTGCGGGTGTGGTCGTTGAGCAGGAGTTCGCAGATGACCTTGGTCATGCCGTAGGTCGTGCGCGGGGTGAGTTTCGTGAGATCGGAATTGGCCGGGACCATGGCGTCGCCGCCGTAGGCCGCGATGCTGCCGGCGAACACGACGCGCGGGAGCACGCCGGTGGCGGCGCCGAGGGCGCGGGCGGACTCGAAGACGTTGCGCCCGCCGTCGAGGTTGACGCGCAGGGCGTCGTCGAAGCGCTCCTCGCATTCGCCGCTGACCATCGAGGCGAGGTGGAAAACGGAGGTCGCGGGGTCGTTGCCAAGCGCGGCGGCAACGGCGGCGCGGTCGGCGATGTCGCCGGTGATGGCCGTCACGCGGATCGGCGCGGCGCCGGGCGCAGCCGGAGCGGCGGCGGGCACGGGCCGGGCGAAGAAGGCGTCGAAGAGGACGATTTCACGGATCGGTTCGGGAGTGCCGGAAGGACCGGCGAGGACGCCGCGCTGGAGGAGGTGTTTCGCGAGCTGCGAGCCGAGGAAGCCGCCGCCGCCGGTGATGAGAACGCGCATGGGAGAGGACGAGGGAAAGTGAAAGTGAGGGTGAAAGTGGGAGGGAAGCAGGGGCGGGCGCGGAAGAGAACGGACGGGGCGACGGCGGCGCGGGGAGGGTGCGGCGCATCGGGGTTTGCCAGCGACGCAGGCGCCGGGTGCAGTGCGGGCTCGACCATGAAAACCACGCTCACGGGATACAAGATCGGGTTCGTCGGGCTGGGGAATATGGGGGCGCCGATGGCGCGCCACCTGCACGCAGCCGGCGCCGAGGTGACGGTGTGGAACCGCAGCCCGGGGCCAGCGGAGGCCGCCGTGGCGCTCGGGATGCGGCGGGCGGCGACGCTGCCGGAGTTGGCGCGGGCGGTGGGCGGGGGGATCGTGTGCGTCAACCTGACGACGACGGACGTGGTGGAGACGCTGGTCTTCGGCGCGGGCGGGTTGCACGAAGGTTGGGCGGACGGCGGGGCGACGACGGAAGGCGGGGTCGCAGGGCCGGAAGGTGCGGCGGCCGGCGGCGGGGCCGGACCGCTGGTGATCGATTTCGGAACGACGGACGTGGCGGCGACGCGGCGGTTTGCGACGCGTATCCCGTGGGTGGATGCGCCGGTGTCGGGCGGGCAGGTGGGCGCGGAGGCGGCGACGTTGACGATCATGGCCGGCGGCGCGGAGGCCGACGTGCGGCGGGCTCGGCCGGTGCTGGAAACGGTGGGCAAACGCGTGACGCACCTCGGCGGCAGCGGCGCGGGGCAGGTGGCGAAGCTGGCGAACCAACTGATCGTGGCGCAGACGATCGACGCGGTGGCGCAGGCGCTGCGGTTGGCCGAGCTGGCGGGCGTGGATCCGGCGCTGGTGCGCGAGGCATTGCTCGGTGGATTCGCGGAGAGCCGCATCCTCGCGCTGCACGGCGAGCGGATGGTGAAACGCGATTTCAAGGCGGGCGGGCGCGCCGAGTGGCAGCTGAAAGACGTGCGCCTGATCTGCGCGCTGGCGGAGTCGGTGGGGCTCGATTCGCCGACGCTGAAGAACTGCCGCGCGCAGTGGGAGCGGATGGTGCACGAGCGCGGCCTCGGCGGGCTGGACCACAGCGGGTTGTTCCGGCTCTACGAGTGAGCGCCGGAGCTGCGGACAAGGAAGGAGCGGCAAGGGCCGCGGCCGGAGGGCAGACGGGCGACGCGATTCCTGGGGCGGTCGCGCGCCGGAGCTGCGGGGCTTTGGCAGACGGGCCGAAGCGTCGGCGCGCGATCCGCGGCCGGGCGGAGAAACGGGCGACGGCCGGCGCTACGCGCGCGGCGGGGCGGCGGCGTGGTCGCCGCGGGTGGCGCAGTTGATCCAGGCGGTGGTGCCGGACGCGTAGTGTTCCTTTTTCCAGATCGGCAGGCGCGCCTTGGCCTCGTCGATGATGTAGCGGCAGGCGTCGAAGGCGGCGCCGCGGTGCTCGGCGGTGACGCCGACCCAGACCGCGAGATCGCCGAGCTGCAGGTGGCCGGTGCGGTGGACGGCGACGCAGCCCACGAGGGCGAATTTCGCGCGCGCCTCGGCGAGGATTTTTTCGCCCTCGCTCTCGGCGAGCGGGACATAGGCCTCGTATTCGAGGGAGTGCACGGCCTGGCCCTCGTTGCGGTTGCGCACCCAGCCCTCGAAGGTCACACAGGCGCCCGCGCGCGCGTCGGCGAGGGTGCGCTGCAACGCGGCGGGATCGAGGGCGACGGCGGAGATCTGGAACATCGGCGAAGCGAATTCGGGGTGGAAGAGGACGGCGGCGACGCGGCGGGCCGGTGAATCGGACGGACGGATACGGGCGGTCAACCGCCGGCGACCGGCGGGATGAAGACGATGCGGTCGCCGGGGCGGAGCGGGGCGTCGCCGGCGACGAAGGTGTCGTTGACGGCGGCGCGGATGCGGTCGCCGGGCAAGGTGAAGCCGTGGCGCGCGCGCAACTCGGCGTAGAGGGCGTCGGGCGTGGCGGCGGCGGTTTCCAGCGTCTCCTGCGCGAGGCCGCGTTGCTCGCGGAGGATGGCGAAATACTGGACGATGAGCGTCATGGCTGGGTGCGGTCGGCGTGATAGTCGGCCTTGCCGCCGGTTTTTTCGAGCAGGCGCACGTCTTTGATGACGATCCCGTGGGTGACGGCTTTGGCCATGTCGTAGACGGTGAGGGCGGCGACGGTGGCGCCGGTGAGCGCCTCCATCTCGACGCCGGTTTTGGAGGTGGTCTGCACGCTGCAACGGATCACGAGCTCGGTGTGCGCGGCGTCGGGCCGGATCTCGATCTGGCAGTTTTCCAGCGGCAGCGGATGGCAGAGCGGGATGAGGTCGCTGGTTTTTTTCGCGCCCATCACGCCGGCGAGCACGGCGGTCTGGAAGATCGGGCCCTTTTTGCCGACGATCTCGCCGTCGCGGAGCAGCGCGGCGAGCTCCGCGGGCAAGGACATCACGGCGACGGCCACGGCGGTGCGGCGGGTGACGGCTTTGTCGCCGACGTTGACCATCGCGGGGCGGTTCTGCGCGTCGAGGTGCGAAAACATGGCGAGACGCTCACCGCTTCACGCCCGTCGCTCAACGCCCAACTGGACGGACGACGGGGAAGGTTTTCGGCGGCGGGGCGGCGACCGGAGACGGAAACGCGGCGCCCGCACCAAGGCCCGGGTTTTCCCCGCTCGGAGAGCGTAGACACGGCGGGCCCGGAGGTCCCGCCGCCACCGTTTTCTCAGGCCCAGGGCCAGAACGGCGCGAGCGTGCCGGCGGGGAATTCGCCGGGGCCGGGCGCGAGTTCGACGAAGCCGTCGGTGCCGACGAGGCCGGCGAAGTCGCCGGAGGTGTTGCTGGGATCGGGTGTCGCGAGCAACTCGGCGCGGGGACCGCTCGACAGCCGCACGGGCAAAAACCACGTGAGCTTCGGCTTGAACGTTACCGGGGCCGCGAGCGCGACAGTGCGCGGCGGGGGCGGGAGGGAACCGCTGGCGCGGGCGAGCGCGGGGAGCACGTAGCGGTGCAGGCAGGTGTAGGCGGAGACGGGATTGCCGGGCAGCGCGAAGACGGGCGTGCCGCGGGCGCTGAGGCCGAACCACATCGGTTTGCCGGGACGCTGCGCGACCTGGTGGAAGATTTTCTTCACGCCCTGGCGGTCGAGCTCGGCGGGCAGGTAGTCGAACTTCCCCTTGGAGACGCCGCCGGCGATCACGACGACATCGTATTCCGCGATCACGTGCCAGAGGAGGTGCTCGATCTCGCTCTGCACGTCGCGCAGGTGGAAGCGCGCGACATTCGGGTAACCGGCGGAGATGAGCGCGGCGCGCAGGGCGTAGTCGTTGCTGCGGCGCAGCTGGTGCGGGGCGACGGCGGTGCCGACCTCGACGAGTTCGTCGCCGGTCGCGATCACGGCGATCTTGGGCAGTTGGCTGACGGTCACGACGCTGTAGCCGCAGGCGGCGGCGACGGCGATTTCGCGGCCGGTGAGGCGCGTGCCGGGCTGGATCATCACCGTGCCGGAGCGGTGGTCGCTGCCGCGGCGGTGCACGGCGTGGCCGAACGGAAACGCGCGCGCGGCCGCGGAGACGGTGACGACGGCATCGCGCCGCACGGCCTCCTCGTAGGGGACGACGCAATCCGCGCCCTCGGGCAGCACGGCGCCGGTCATGACCTCGATGCAGGCGTCGGACTCGGGGCCGAGTTTGAAAGCGCGCATGCCGGCGGCCTGCACCGCCTGGACGCGAAACGTGCCCGGGCCGGACGCGAGCGCGGCGGCGCGCAGGGCGTAGCCGTCCATCGTCACGCGGTCGAAGGGCGGCAGGTCGCGGTCCGCGCGGATATCGCTGCGCAGCACGCGGCGGTGGGCGGCGGCGAGCGGACAGTCTTCGCGGTGGAGCGGCGTGACGCTTTCGCGGATGAGCCGTTCGGCTTCGGCGGGGGAGAGCATGGAGAAGGACGAAAGGACCTGGGGACCAAAAGACCAAGGGACTAAATCTGGCCAAAACAATTTCTCTGTGCCCTCTGTTTCCCCGCGTGCCCACCGAGTCCCAACCGTCCGACCAGTTCCGGCGTCCGCTGCGCGACCTGCGCATCTCGGTCACGGACCGCTGCAATTTCCGCTGCCCGTATTGCATGCCGGCGGAGATTTTCGGGCCGGGGCACGCGTTTCTGCGCGACCCGCAGCTGATGACGCTCGGCGAACTCACCGCGATCGTGCGGGCGTTCCGCGCGCTCGGCGTCGAAAAGGTGCGCCTCACCGGCGGGGAACCGCTGCTGCGGGCGGATGTGCCGGAGCTGGTGCGCGTGCTGAAACAGGACCTCGGGGTGCGCGACGTGGCGCTGACGACCAACGGCTGGCTGCTGGAGAAACTCGCCCCGGCCCTGCGCGCGGCCGGCCTCGACCGCGTGAATGTGTCGGTCGATTCCCTCGACGACGCCACCGCGGGCAAGCTCAACGGTCTCGGCTTCAAGGTCGGGCGCGTGCTGCGCGGCATCGACGCGGCGGCGGCGCTCGGCCTGCCGGTGAAGATCAACTGTGTGGTGCAGCGCGGCGTGAACGACGCGGAGTTGCCGGCGCTGTGCGAGTATTTCCGGGCGCGCGGGCACGCGTTGCGGTTCATCGAGTTCATGGACGTGGGCAACACGAACCACTGGACGGCGGACCGCGTGGTGCCGGCGAAGGAGATCGTCGCGCGCATCGGCGCCCTCTGGCCGCTCGAGCCGGTGGGCCCGGCGTATCGCGGCGAAGTGGCCGCGCGCTACCGCTATCGCGACGGCGCGGGCGAGATCGGCCTGATCAGCTCGGTGACGGAGCCGTTTTGCCGCGACTGCCACCGCGCGCGGCTGAGCGCGGACGGGAAACTGTTCACGTGCCTCTTCGCGTCGCTCGGGTGGGACGTGCTCGGGGCGCTGCGCGCGGGCGCGGACGGCGCGGAGCTGGAGCGCTTCCTCGCGCGCATCTGGCGCGGCCGCATGGACCGCTACAGCGACGAGCGCGCCGAGGTGCTCGCCGCCGGCGAGACGCGCGCGAAGGTCGAGATGAGTTTCATCGGGGGATAACCCGCCGGAGTCGCGCGGAAGGCCCGCGCCACCGCGGATGCCATGCCCCGGCCCGGGCCGGCTGTCACCGGTTCACTGATACCGCGCGGAGCGGCCGAGGTAGTTGAGCGTCCAGATTTCCTTCCAGACGCGGTAGCGGCCTTCCTGGGTGAACTTGCCGAGCTCCTCGCGGTCGGGGTGCGCGTGGAGGAAGCCGAGCTCGGTGTTGAGCTGGTCGAGCTCGTGCTGGACGGCATTGAGATCGGTGAGCGGGTCGGCGGTGAGCGGCTCGGCGACGGCTCCGGCGGCGGTCACGCGCGCCCGGTGGCGGGCGAGGAGGCGCGGCAGCGAACGGCGCCACGGCGCGCGTTCGACGAACCAGTTTTCCGGATAGAAGCCCGCGAAGGGGACGTAGAGGTTGTCGGTCAGGAAGCGGCGGCCGTCGGACGAGACGGAGGTGGCGGCGAAGCAGACGGAGATCGCGCCGCTCGCCTGCGGCAGAAAATACACCTGCACGCGCATCATGGCCTGCGCGTCCTGGTAGACCGACACGCGCAGGTAGATGCCGCCGCCGATCTCGGCTTTGAGCGCCTGCACCTGGCGGAAGCCCTGCGCGCGCAGCCATTCGCGGATCTTGAGGAGGCGCGGTTGCACGGGCCATTCCTCGCCCGTGCTGTTGGCGGTGTAGCGCGGGAAAAGCGGCAACGGGCTCAGGCTGTGCGCGGTGATCGCGAGCCAGTTGTAGAGCGTCTCGCCGAGGAACCAGACGAGGAAGAAGGCGCCGGCAAGCGCCCAGAACGGCCGGTCCACGAGTTCGTAAGCCGTGCAGAGGTAGGCCGCGCCGAAGGCGAACACCAACCAGCGGAGCCAACGGTCGACAAGTGCCACGATGGGCGAGGCGAGCCGCTGGTTGAGCTGCATCAGCACCAGCGACAGCAAAATCGCCGAGAGGATGAAAAACGAGAGAGGCACGGGCACGGGCGCGGCAAGCGTCGGCCCGGACGGGCGACCGACGCGCTCGGACGCGCGAAAGGGAGAAGGCGGCGGCTCAGCTCAGCCGGACCGGCATGATCACGCAGACGAAATTCTCGAGCGTCTTGAACACGCCGGGGCTGACCTCGTCCTTCACCTCGAAGAACACCTCGTCTTTGGCGAGGGCCTTGAGCGGATCCATGAGGAAGGCGGGGTTGAAGGCGACCTGGAGGTCGGGACCGCTGTAGCCGATCGCCATCGACTCGTGCGCCTCACCGAAGTCGGGGCTCTGGGCCGTGATCTCGAGCAGATTGCTGGAGAGCTTGATCTTCACGGAGTTGGCCTTCTCCGAGCAGACCAGCGCGGCGCGATGCACGCACTGGAGGAAGAGCTCGCGCTCCAGCTTGATGCGCTGGTGCGTCTCCTTGGGAATAACCTGTTGGTAATTGGGATAATTTCCCTCGACGACCTTGGAGTAGAGGTAGACGTGGTCGATGAGGCCGCTGGTGTCCTTGTCGGTGGCGATCTGGAAAGCGGCGCGACGGTCGTTGAAGTTGATTTTCACCTTGGCGCCCTTGTCGAGGAGGCGGGTGAGTTCGCCGACGGTCTTGGCGGGGAGGATGATGGCGCCGGAGCTTTCGGCGGGCACATCCATCTCTTTGCCGATCAACGCGAGACGGCGGCCGTCGGTGGCGACGAGGGCGAGTTTGCCGTCGCGGAAATTGAAGTAGACGCCGTTGAGGATGTAGCGGGTCTCGTCGGTGGACTGGGCGTAGGCGACGCTCTTCAGCATCGTCACGAGTTCGCTCTGTTCGAGGCTGTAGGCCTTTTCCTCGCCGAATTCGGGGAGCGGCGGAAATTCCTCTTTGCCGATGCCCATGATCCGGAAGGTGGAGCCGCCGGACGAAAGTTTGACCTGGTGGTTGGGGGCGGCGTCGAACGCGACGTCGACGTTGGGCAATTCCCGGACAATTCCGGCCAAGCGTTTGACCGGGAGGGTCACCGCCCCGGTCTCCTTCACCTCGGCCTTGATTTTGCAGCGGATGCCCAGATCGAGGTTGGTGGTGGTGAGGGAGATTTGGTCCTTTTCCGCTTCGATCAGCACGTTGCTGAGGATGGGCATGGTCGCCTTCGAGCCGACGACGTTGAGGACTTGGGCTAGACCATTGGCGAAATGGTCGCGGTTGATTTTGAATTTCATCGG
>JBILLY010000392.1:0-5109 GCA_044375835.1 Opitutaceae bacterium | reverse complement strand
GAAACTGCCGGCGTGGGCTTCGGGTAGCATGACGCGCTCGATCTGCACTTCGCCGGGCGCAAGCGGGGGTTGGGCGCGGAGGGCGGGGGCGAGCGGGGTGAGCGTGGTGAGGGCGGCGAGGAGGGCGGCGGTGAGGGCGCGGGGGGAGGCGCGGCGGGGGATGGACGGATGGAGAGAGGGAGAGAGGGAGAGAGGGAGAGAGGGAGAGGTGGAGGGACGGAGAGGTGGAGAGAGGGATAGATGGAGAGCGGAAAGGAGGGCGGGGCGCCGGAGGGGCGGGAGGGGCGCGGGGGACGTGGAGGTGGGCATGGCGGGAGCGGCGGCGGCTACGATAACGACCCATCAAAGACGTGATATCCGATGACGGGATGAAGGCCGTCGCAGTCGAGGCAGGGAAAGTGGTCACTCATTTTCAGTCGGTCCCTGCTCTCACGAGCAGGGCTACGATGGCCGGCGGTCCCTGCTCTCACGAGCAGGGCTACGATGGCCGGCGGTCCGTGCTCTCACGAGCAGGGCTACAAGGGCAATGAGCGTGGGATGGCAGGTCACGATGGTTGTAGGTCGCGGCGGTCAGTTTCGTTTCGTGAGGAAAACGAAGGTGCCGAGTTTGGAGGCGGTGAGCACGTCGGGGATGCGGTCACCGTTGACGTCGAGGGCGGTGACTTGGGTGCCGAGGGCGGAGGCGTCGTCGATGAGTTGCGGGATGAATCGGGCGCGGCCGGGGGCGGCGGGATCGCGGCGGAGGAGGAAGGCGTAGTTGACGGGCGTGCCCATGGGCTCGACGTCGCCGGTGGGGCCGTGGGCCCAGCGGCGTTTGCCGGTGATGACGTCGGGCAGGCCGTCGCCGTCGAGGTCGGCGAGGGTGAGCGCGTGGGGTTGGGAGAAGGCGACGCCGAACTGTTTTTCCTCTTCGCGGGTGCCCATCATGCGGTGCTCGACGAAGGTGATGGCGCCGGCGGCGTCGCGTTGTTGCTCGAACCAGCTGAGGCCCCAGCCGTGGGCGTTCTTGGCGGTGACGACGTCGTTTCGGCCGTCGCCGTTGACGTCGGTGATCAGGATTTGGGCGCCGCCGCGGTCGGTGGAGAAGACGAACGGGTGCTTTTTCCAGAGGGTGCCGGCGGGAGCGGATTTCGGCGGCTGCTGCCACCAGCCCTCGTTGAGGACGAGGTCGGCGCGGCCGTCGCCGTCGATGTCGCCGATGCCCTCGCCGTGGTAGTAGTGGTGGAATTCGGCTTTTTCGGTGATGGGCACGAAGCGCCAGGGCTTGGTCGGGGCGGACCAGTCGGGGGCATACCAGCCCCACTGCTTGATTTTGTCTTTGTCGGTGGTGCCGGAGATGGAGACGAGTTCGGGGCGGCCGTCGCCGTCGACGTCTTCGAAGAGCGGGGCCTCGCCGAAGACGCGCGGGGAGACGAGGTGTTTTTTCCAGCGGGCGTCGGGGGTGCGGGCGGCGGCCGGGCCGGGGTTCTCATACCAATACGCCTCGTGAAACAGGACGCGGCCGAGGACGAGGATATCGGGGCGGCCGTCGCCGTTGAAGTCTTGGGGGAAGGAAAACATCGAGTTGGTCGGGTTCTTTTCCAGGACCTGCGGGATGGGCTCGTAGAAAGTGTGGCGCGTCTTGAAGTCGGGGCCGGCATACCAGAAGGGGCCGGCGATGACGTCGCGGTGGCCGTCGCCGTCGACATCGGCGGCGTGGACGCCGTCGGCCCAGTATTCGGCGGTGAGGGTGCGTTTCTCGAAGGTGATGGGCCGCGGGGCGGCGGGGGCGGCCGCGGCGACAGCGGCGAGCGGGGCGAAGGCGAGGGCGGCGAAGGCGGCAAGCGGGCGGCGAAGAGAGAGCATGGGGCGGCGGAGCGGGCAGGACACGGGGCGGGGGGAGCGGACGGGGGTGAAGCGGGCGGGAGGCAAGATTCGCGCGGGAGGCGGTGCAAGCGCAGAGCGGGCGACGTGGGGTCCGGTTGCGGCGGGGAAAATCGGACGGGGGGAAGCGCGGAGCTTGAACCGGCGGGTCCGGGCGGTAGGGTCCGCCGGTCCGGCCCCGGACTTCCCCATGATGCGACGCCTCTGCCGTTTATTGCTGGTGTGGGGCGTCGTCGGTGCGGCGGGCGCGGGGGGAGTCGGCGCGGCGGAGCCGGGGCGCGGGCCGGTCGGACTGACCGAAGCGGACCGCACGTGGGTGCGGTCGAATCCGACGGTGCGGGTGGGGTTCGATCCGGATTTCAAACCGTTCAGTTTCCGCGGGGCGGACGGGACCCTGCAGGGGATCGACGCGGATTTTCTCGCGTGGCTCGGCGAAGCGACGGGGTTGCGGTTCGAGCCGGCGACGGCGGCGACGTGGACGGAAGTCTACGCGGCGGGGGTGCGGCGGGAGACGGACGTGCTGGTGAGCACGGCGGATGTGCCGGAGCGGCGCGGGGCGTTTTTGTTCACGCAGCCGTATCTGAAAGTCCCGGTGACGATCATCGCGCGGGACGACGGGCCGTTTGCGCTGACGCACAGCGACCTGCGGACGATGCGGGTGGCGGCGCCGCGCGACTACGCGGCGACGCTGGCGTTTGCGCGGACGTATCCGGGCGTGGCGACGGTCGACTGCACGACGATCGAGGAGGCGCTGGGCTTGGTGTCGCGCGGCGAGGCGGACGCGGCGGTGACGAATCTGACCAACGCGAGCTTCGTGATCAAAACGGCGGGGCTGACGAATCTGAAGATCGCGGGCGTGTTGCCGGAGCATTTCGAGTTGCGGCTGGCGGTGCGGGCGGACCGGCCGGAGCTGCACGCGTTGCTGGACCGGGCGGTGGCGATGATCCCGCCGGAGCGGATGGCGACGATTCTGGACCGGTGGGTGAAGGTCGACTACGCGGCGGTGATCCGCTGGGACGTGGTGCGGCGCTGGGCGATCGTGTCGGCGCTGTTTGTCGCGACCGTGGTGGCGCTGGTGGTGTGGCGGAACCGCTGCCTCGAGGAGGAGTTGGCGAAGCGGCGCGTGCTGCAGCAGGAACTCGAGGCGACGAACGGCCGGCTCAATCAGGTGAACGGCGAACTGACCCAACGGCACGAGGAGATCAGCGAGCTGATGCGGGTGGCGGCGCACGATCTGCGCGGGCCGTTGACGGCAATCACCCTGCGCACGGAGCTGCTGCGGAGCAGATTGCCCGCGGCGGCGGACGCGGATGCGATCGACGGCGCGGCGCAGCAGATGAAGCAGCTGGTGGACGACCTGCTGGACGTGCACGCGCTGGAGCAGGGCAAGCGGGTGCTGCACGATACGCCGACGGACTTCGCGGCGGCGGTGCGGGCGGCGGCGGAGGGGATGGCGCCGCAGGCGACGCGCAAGCGGATCGCGGTGGACACGGGCGGCGTGGAGCCGATGCCCCCGGTGCGCGCGGACCCCGGGGCGCTGCGCCAAGTCATCGACAATCTGCTCTCGAACGCGCTGAAGTTTTCGCCGTCGGGCGCGCGGGTGTCGCTCGCGACGGCGGAGTGGAACGCGTTCGCGCGGCTCGAAGTGCGCGACGGCGGGCCGGGGGTGCCGGCGGCGGAGCGCGAGCGGATCTTCACCAAATACGGGCGGGGCACGGCGCAGCCGACGGGCGGCGAGAAGTCGACGGGCCTCGGGCTCGCGATCGTGCGCGACCTCGTGGCGGCGATGAACGGCCGGGTGTGGTGCGAGAACGGGGCGGGCGGCGGTGCGGTGTTTGTCGTGGTGCTGCCGAAGGCGGAAGGGACCGCGGGGACGACGGGGGCGGCGGCGAACGCGGCGGGCTGAGGCCGCGGCGCGCGCGGGAATTTATGGCGGACTACGTGGCGTTTTTGCGCGGGATCAATCTGGGCAACCGACGGCTCAAGATGGAGCGGTTGCGGGAGCTGGGCGAGGAGCTGGGCTTCGCGGACGCGGCGACGTTCATCGCGAGCGGAAATCTGATTTTCGCGAGCGGGGCGCGCGACGCGGGAAAGCTGGAAAAGAAAATCGAGACGCACCTCGCGCGGGGCCTCGGATACGAGGTGGACACGTTTGTGCGCACGCGGGCGGAGGTGGCGGCGCTGGCGGCGGCGCGGCCGTTTGCGGCGGCGGACCTGGACGCGGAGGAGACGACGATCCACGTGGGCTTTTGGAAGGAGGAGCCGAAGGCGGAGTGGGTGCGGGCGCTCGAAGGCGCGCAGACGGCGACGGACGCGATCGTGATCGCGGGGCGGGAGTTTTTTTGGCGGTGCCGCGGGCCTTCGCACGCGTCGAAATTCTGGAGCGCGCCGGCGGTGCGGGCGGCGAAGCTGCCGACGATGACGATTCGGAACCGGCGGATGGTGCAGCGACTGACGGCGGAGTTTCCGCCGCGCTGAGCGGCGGGCGGCAAGGCGCGGCCCGGCGGGGGCGGGGAAGCGGCTCCGAGCGGCGGGATCAGCCGCGCGGCGTGGCGGCTCGGCGGCGACGCCGCGCCCGGCCGGGGGCGGGCGGGGTGGGAGCGGAGGCGGGAGCGGGAGCGGGAGCGGGGGCGGCGGGCGAGGGGGCGGATTTCGCGGCGGCGGCGCGGGCGGCGGCGCAGGTGCGCGGGTGGCGGCGCGAGCGGCGGGCGAGGCGGGCGGCCAGTTCGGCGCGGCCGGCGGCGGAGAGCGGCGGCTCGGGGAGCGGAGGCAGGGCGCAGAGGTGGCACATCGTGGGGCGGCGGCGGAGCGAAGCGGCGCCGGGGGCGCAGGACACGCCGGAAATGGCGGCGCGGGGCGGAAAAATTCACCGGGGCACTTGTGCTCGGCGGGGGTTTTGTGGAATCGTGCGCCGTGCTTTCCGTTACCGACCTCAAGAAATCGTTTGTGTCGCCCGAGGGTGAGCGCGTGGCGATCGTGGATGTGCCGGCCTTCGCGCTCGGGGCCGGGGAACAGCTCGCGCTGCGCGGCGAGAGCGGTTCGGGGAAGACGACGTTTCTCCATTTGATCGCGGGCATCCTCGCGGCGGACAGCGGGCGGGTGGCGCTCGACGGCGCGGAGATGACGGCGCTCTCGGAGCCGAAGCGCGACCGGCTGCGGGCGGAGAAGCTCGGCTACATTTTCCAGACCTTCAATCTGCTGCAGGGCTTCACGGTGCTGGAGAACGTGGTGCTCGGGATGTCGTTC
>JBILLY010000256.1:0-6623 GCA_044375835.1 Opitutaceae bacterium | reverse complement strand
CCGAGGCGGTGGCGCGGACGAACGGGACGGGGACGGCGGGAGCGTCGCCGACGGCGGCGGTGACGCGGAAATTGTTGAGGACGAAATTGGGGCGGGCGGCGTCGCCGCGGCCGGGGCCGGTGCCGGGGAGGGAGGGATCGACGAGGACTTCGAGTTTGAAGCCGGTGATGCCGGTGAGCGCGGTGCGGACCGTGACGATGTAGGTGTCGCGGTCGGGGGCGTCGTCGACGAGGAGGACGGAGCGGTCGGGGAGTATCCGGTGGTTGGATTCGCCGGTGGCGGCGAACTCGGCGATGTCGAGCGGATGGATGGCAGCGGCGGTGGCGAGGGAGGCGGCGGCGTCGGCGGCCCAAGCGTCGAAGGCGGGCGAAGGCGCGGCGGCGAGGGCGGCGAGCCGGGCGTCGATCTCGGCCTGGCGGGCGAGGGCGGCGGAGCGGGCGGCGGTGTCGGTGGGGGCGGCGACGTCGACGAAGGGGCCGGTGAATTTGAGGGTGGCCTGGGCTTTGGCGGAGGCGAAGGCGGTCTCCTGGGCGGTGTGGTTGAAGTAGGCGAAGAGGCGGTAGTAGTCGGTCTGGGAGACGGGGTCGTATTTGTGGTTGTGGCACTGGGCGCACTCGAGGGTGGTGCCGAGCCAGACGGCGCCGGTGGTGTTGACGCGGTCGAAGACCTGATTGACGCGGCCTTCCTCCTGGTCGGTGCCGGCCTCGACGTTGGTGGGGGCGGCGCGGTGGAAGCCGGTGGCGACGAGCGCGGAGGTGCGGGCGGCGGCGAGGTCGGCGCCGGGGGACAGGAGCGGGGCCGCCAGCGCGGGGAGTTCGGCATCGGGGACGAGGTCGCCGGCGAGTTGGAGGATGGAGAAGCGGTCGAAGGGGAGATCGGCGTTGAGGGCGCGGACGACCCAGTCGCGGTAGGGCCAGCTCTCGCGGAAGTCGTCGCGCTGGAAGCCGTGGGAGTCGGCGTAGCGGGCGAGGTCGAGCCAGGGGCGGGCCCAGCGTTCGCCGTAGTGCGGGGAGGCGAGCAGGCGGTCGACGACGCGGGCGTGGGCGGCGGGCGAGGCGTCGGCAAGGAAATCGGCGAGCTCGGCGGGCGTGGGCGGGAGGCCGATCAAGTCTAGCGAGACGCGGCGGAGCCAGCGGGGTTTGTCGGCGGGCGGCGAGAGGGCGAGGCCGTCGCGGGCGAGGCGGGCGGCGACGAAGGCGGAGATGGGGTCGACGGGCGGAGCGGAGACGGTGGCGGTGGCGACGCTGGCGGTGGCGACGGAGAGGGACGGGGCGGCGGGGCGGGCGGGTTTTTCGTAGGCCCAGTGGCGGAGGTTGTCGGGCCACGGGGCGCCGGCCTCGATCCAGCGGCGAAGGAGGGCGATCTCGGCCGGGGAGAGGCGGGGGCCCTTTTGCGGCATGACCTCGTCGTCGTGGGGCGAGACGAGGCGGGCGAGCAGTTCGCTGGCGGCGGCGTCGCCGGGGACGATGGCGGGCAGGCCGGATTTGCCGCCGCGGAGGAGGTGGGCGCGGGCGGTGAGGGCCAGCCCGCCCTTGGGGTGCTCGGGGCCGTGACAATCGTAGCAGCGGCCGGCGAGCAGAGGTTGGATCTCGCGCGCGAAGTCGGGCGCGGCGGCGACGGGAGCGGCGGGCACCGGCGGTTGGGCGGGAGCGGCGGATGCGGCGAGGAGAGCGAGAATGGAAGCAACGACGGCAGTTGCCGGGAGAGAGCGGGGCCGGCGGGAGCGGCGGGGCAAGAGGAGCGGCGCGACGAAGCGGGCGAGGCGCAGGTGCAAGGGCAAGCAGGGACGAGGGCGGGGCGGCAGGGGGGGCATGGGGCGGCCGAAGCGAGGGGAGACTCGGGGAGCGGACGGCGGGAGCCAAGACGCTTTCTCGCGGAGGGCGAAAGAATGTCGAGGCCGCCGTGGCAATGGCGGGACCGCGGGAGGAGCCGCGTCTGGACGGAGCGGGTGAGCGGGCGTGGTGGCGGGGCGATGGCCGCAAGGAGGCGCAAAGAGGCGCAGGGACGGGAGGCGAAGGGAGGCGGGGCAGAGCGAAAGCGCAGGTGAAAGCAGAGGTAAGCGGGTGGACAATTCCGCGGTCGGGAGTTTCGGGGATTGTCGGGGGCGAGCTACGACCCCTAGGGTGACGGAGCTTTCAATTTGAACCCGATGATGAGGCGACGATTTTTCCGGCGGTGCGTTGTTCTGTGCGTGGCGGTGGTTGCCACGGCCGGAGTTCGGGCGGCGGCGAAGATCGTGCCGCGGGCGACCGTGCCGGACGGCATGGAGCTGATCGTGGCGGCGGCGCCGCCGCTGGTGACGCACCCGATCATGGGGGCGCTTGATCCGCGCGGCCGGTTGTATGTCGGCGACGCGGCGGGACTGAATCTCGACCGCAAAGGGCTGGAGGCGCAGCTGCCGAACCGCGTGCTGCGGCTGGAAGACGCGGACGGCGACGGGGTATTCGACCGGACCACGGTGTTTGCGGACAAGATGACGTTTCCGCAGGGCGCATGCTGGCTCGGGGACGCGCTGTATGTAGCGTCGCCGCCGGGCCTGTGGAAACTGACGGATGCGGACGGCGACGGGGTGGCGGAGCGGCGGGAGATGATCGTCGGCGGATTCGATTACGACGGGAATGCGGCGGACGTGCACGGGCCGTTTCTGCATCCGACGAATGGGCGGCTCTACTGGTGCCACGGACGCAAGGGCCACCGCGTGACGCAGCGCGACGGCACGCTGGTGCATGAGGGCAAGGCGTCGGGCATCTGGTCGTGCCGGCCCGACGGCAGCGACGTGCGGTGGGACGCGCTCGGCGGCATGGACAACCCGGTGGAGGTCGATTTCCTGCCGGACGGGCGGATGCTCGGAACGGTCAATCTCTACTACAACCAGCCGCGCGGGGACACGTTGATCCATTGGCTCTACGGCGGAGTTTACGAGCGGCCGGACCAACTCGGGGTGATCGCGGGCTTGCCGCGGATGCTCGAGAAGATGCCGGTGGTGCACAACTACGGGCATGTGGCGGTGTCGGGGATGACCGTCTACCGCTCGGGCGCGCTCGACGCCGGGTGGCGCGGCGACGTGCTGGTGACGTATTTCAACACGCAGAAGGTGGTGCGGACGCGGCTCGTGCCGGTCGGGGCGACCTTCACGGCGACGGAGCACCCGCTGCTGACGCTCGACGATCCGGACGCGCACCTGACCGACGTGATGGAGGACCATGACGGTTCGCTGCTGGTGCTCGATACGGGCGGCTGGTTCCGCAACGGCTGCCCGGCCAGCCTTGTGGAGAAACCGGATCTGCGCGGCGCGGTGTATCGGCTGCGGAAGGCGGGTGGCGGCGGGGGCGCGGGGCCGGGTGGGCGTGGGGCGGAGGTCGCGCGAGGTGCGACGGCGACCGGCGCTGCGACGGAGGCGGCGAGTCTCGACCGGGCGCGCGGACCCGCGGAACAGCTGGCGGCCTGCGAGGAGATCGCCCGGCGGACGACGGCGACGCCGGCCGAGCGCGCGGTGCTGCGGCGCTTGCTGGCGGAGACGCTGGATCCCGCGCTGGAGCATGCGGCGATGTTGGCGGCGATGACGGCGGGGGCGGTGGCGCTGGACGATCTGCGCGACGCGAACGCGAGCAATCCGGACCATGTGCGGCGACTGCTGGTGATTTTGGACCGAGGCGGCACGGCGACGGGGCCGCGGGATGTGCTGCGGGTGCATGCGCGGCGCTTCCTCGCGCAGGCGGACGAGGCGCTGGTGCGCGCGGCGCTGGCGGTGTTGGCGCGCGATGCCGAGGCGTTGGCGCGGCTGGGGCACGAGTTTGCCGTGCGGCTCGAGGCGGGGACCGTGCCGCCCGGGGAGTTGCGGTTGCTGGCCGAGGTCGTCGGGGCAAACCTGGCGCAGCCGGAGGCGAAGGAGATCCTGGCGAAGATGCTGGCGCATCCGACGCGGGCCGTGCGCGACGCGGCGTGGCGCGTGTTGCAGCGGCGCAGCGGAGGGGCGGCGGACCCGGCGTGGGTCGCGCCGTTGGCCGCGAGTCTCGAGAAAGCGGTCGCGACGCAGGCCGGGGCCGATCTGGCGGTGTTGCTGGAGATCATCGGGCGGATGCCGGCGAAGGGTTTCGACGCGACGCTGCGGTCGTTGGTGGCGGATGCGCGGCAGGCGCCGGCGGTGCGCGTGAAGGCGCTCGGCGCGTTGGCGCGGGCGAGCGAATCGCTCGACGCGGCGGCGTGGACGCTGGCGATGGAGACGCTGCGCGCGGGCGCGTCCCCGGCGTTGCGGGTGGAGGCGGCGCGGCTGATCGCGCGCACGAAATTGACGGCGGAGCAGGCCCGCGCGTTGGCGCCGGTGGTGGCGGCGGCCGGGGCGCTGGAGCTGGGGGAACTGGTGAAGATCGTGCGCCGCCTGGATGCGGCGGCGGCGCGGTGGTGGGCGGAGCACCTGGTGCAGTCGCCGGGGCTGGCGGCGATCGAGGAGAGCGTGCTGCGGACGGTGTTCAGCGGCGCGCCGCCGGAGATCTTCGAAAAAATCGTGGGGCCGGCGGTGCGGGCGCTCGCGGCGCGCGGCGAAGAGCGTCGCCGGAAAATGGAGACGCTGGCGGCGCAGGCGCAGGCGGGGCGCGGACGGGCGGAGCGCGGGGCGGCGGTGTTCGCCGGGAGCGCGTGCGCGGCGTGCCACCGGGTGGGCGACGTCGGACAGGCGCTCGGTCCGGATCTGTCGCGGATCGGGCAAATCCGCGGGGCGCGGGACTTGCTGGAGTCGATTTTTTTTCCCGCGGCGACGATCGCGCGCGACTACGAGACGTGGAGCGTGGAGACGGCGGACGGGCAGGCGCACACGGGAATGCTGCGGCGCAACACACCGGAGGGGCTCGTGTTGGCGGACGCGGCCGGGACGGAGACGACGGTGGCGCACGGTGCGGTGGTGACCAAGACGACGCTGGCGACGAGCCTGATGCCGGCCGGACTGGAGGAGGCGTTTGCCGACGAGGCGATGCTGGACCTGATCGCGTGGCTGGCGGCGCGCCGATGACGGCCGGGCGAGACGCGGGTTGAGTGCAAGGCAAACGGCCGAGCCAGGCGCGAGAGGCGTCGAGTCCGGAGCGAGGCAGGTGCGCGCAATGCAGCGCGTCAAGTGGCTGCCCGACTAGGACTCGAACCTAGACAGAACGAGTCAGAGTCGTTCGTGCTACCATTACACCATCGGGCAAAAAAATGAGTGAGACGCGCGGCGCGACGCAGCTTGGAGCCGGCGATGGGATTCGAACCCGCAACCGCCTGTTTACAAAACAGGTGCTCTACCATTGAGCTACGCCGGCGAACCGAGTCGCCTGCCTGATCCGGACTGGAAAAAAACGCCTGAAGTGGTGGCTCCCCGGGGACTCGAACCCCGAACCAATTGATTAAGAGTCAACTGCTCTACCATTGAGCTAGGAAGCCGACCGACAAGGGGCCGAAACGCTCATGAACGAAGCGGGCTTGTCAACTGCGATTTCCGCCCGCTCGGAAATCTGTCCGAACCGAGGCCGGCAAAGGACTCGGCGGCCGGAAGACGACGGACTGTGGAGCGCGCGGAACGATTGTCCGGCGCGGGTTCCGCGGGTGGACGAGGGCATGCAAATGCGGCGATGGTCGGGGTGGCTTTGGCGGTGGATGCGATGCGTGGCGGTGCTGGCCGGAGGCGCGTTGGGCTCGGGCGCCCACGCGGCGGACGCGGTGGTGGCGGGGGACGGCAGCGGCGAGTTCCGGACGATCCGGGCGGCGATCGATGCGGCGCCGCAGATCACGAGCGACACGGGCCGGCGCTGGACGATTCTCGTCAAGGCGGGCACGTATCGGGAAATCGTCTACGTGCAGCGGGAGAAGCGCTTCATCCGGCTGACGGGCGAGGACGCGGCGCGGACGACCCTGACCTTCGATCTTTTCAACGATTACATCGGGCCGGACGGGAAGATCATCGCGACCTTCCGCACGCCGACGCTGATCGTGGATGCGGACGATTTCACGGTGGAGGATCTGACGATCGAGAATTCCGCGGGGCCGAAGGGCCAGGCGCTGGCGATCCGGGTGGACGGGGATCGGGTGGCGTTCCGGCGCTGCCGGTTTCTCGGTTGGCAGGACACGATTCTGGCCAATCGGGGCCGGCACTATTTCGAGGACTGCCACATCGCCGGAGCGGTGGACTTCATTTTCGGCGGAGCGACGGCGTGGTTCGAGCGGTGCGAGATTCACGTGGCGGGCGACGGCTACATCACGGCGGCGTCGACGCCGGATTTCCAGCGGCACGGCTTCGTGTTCTCGCATTGTCGGATCACGGCGGCGGACCCGCGGGTGCGGACCTACCTCGGGCGGCCGTGGCGGGATTTCGCGAAGACGATCTTCCTGCACACGGAAATGACGGCGGCGGTGCGGCCGGCGGGCTGGGACAACTGGAACAAGCCGCAGGCGGAGAAGGCGGCGTTCTACGCCGAATACGGCAGCACGGGGCCGGGGGCGGCGGCAGCGGCGCGAGTGCCGTGGGCGCGACGCGTGACCGAGGCGGAGGCGGCGCGCTTCACGGTGGCGACCGTGCTGGGCGGCGACGACGGCTGGAATCCGGCGGCGGCGGTGCGAGCGAAGTGAGGATGGCCGGCCGCGGGATGGGAGCGGAA
>JBILLY010000255.1:0-6639 GCA_044375835.1 Opitutaceae bacterium | reverse complement strand
GACATTGACCACGATCACCGGCTGCACCACGTCCGGGTAGTTGTAGCGGAAGGCCCGGACCAACGACAGGCCGCTTGGCGTGGCGCGCTCGACCGGGAAACCGGCCGCATCGGCCGCGCTGCACAGGCCCTGCATCGCGTCGAACTTCACCGCCGTCAGCATCACCTCGAGATCGAAGCCGTCGTCGGACACGACCGCGTGGTCCCAGACGACCTCCTCGAGCGGATACGGGATGTTCTCGGTGGCCTCGAAGGAGACGATCTTGACGCGCTTCTCTTTGGCGACCGACGGCGTCTTGACGAATTTGGTCAGCGCGAGATGGCCGGGCACGGCCAGAGCGGCGGAACCGGACAAACGGTGCCGGGCGACGATGGCCCCGAGGGATTGCGCGATCTCGACCGCCCAACGGCCCTCGTGCGACGGGTCGGAACTATGCGGCTCGAGCGCGAATTGCTGCAGCACGAGGCGGCCGGCCGCCCCCACCGAGAAGACGCCGCACGCGACATGGCCTGCTCCAATGTCAACGGCTAGAACTCGGGGGGCTCGCATAGTTCGTTATTGGGGAGAGGCGATTTCAGATGGGGCGAGACGCGGCAAGCGCATTATGGTTACGGGAACGGCGCGCGCGAAATGCGGCCGCGCCGGGCGCGTCAACGGCCGTCCTTCCGCACGAAACTCGGCGTGGCCCGGGGGTATTCGTTGGCAAACGGCGTGAGGTATTGCGGCAGAAGCAGTCCATCGTTGGCGGCCGCCGCGCCGCCGGCCTTGGTCAGGAAATTTTTGCGCTGGTCCGGGGTGGCGAGCGCGGCCGCGTAGGCTGAGCGCGAGGCGGGCACGGGCCGGCCACCGACCAGCACCTCGACGCCCCAATACTTCGGGTCGCCGTGCAGTTGGTCGCGTTTCACGAGTTCGGACGGAAGATAGAAACGCACATTGGCGCGCCCGGCCTCCAGCGCCACGCACTCGGCCTCCGCCCGGTAGTGCTCGAGCCGTCGCTCCGCGCCGGCCGCGGCGGGCAATTCGAAGCCGACCACGAGCGTCACTTTCACCCGCGAGACCATCTGGCCGGGGGCGCCGGGACCCGGGCGGGCATTCAGCGCGATCTCGGCCTCGTGCCAGTTGCCGACCGCGCCGGTCGGCGCGCGCAGAGTCTGGAAACGCACCGTCGTCACCTCCACCTCGGCCGCGCGCGCCGCCGCGCCGAGCAGCAGCAGCCAGGCGATCGCCAACGAGGTAACTGACGGGGGAATCAAACGCACCGGAGGAAAAACGTGGGGCGCGCGCCGGAACCGGTCACGCCAAATTTCACTATTCGGAGAAGACAACGCATCTTCCGCGCAAAAGTTGCGCACGGCGGCCCCCGCGATGCACTCCATCCGCCGCGCTCCGAGCCCCGAGCGGCGCGCGGCCCGCGGCGTTTTCCGCGGCGCCGCGATTCTCGTCTTCTCATCCGGCCGACTTCCCGTCATCGCTGCCCGACTCACCCAGGCTCTCGCCTTCCGGCGCGGTCGCCGTCCGGCTGCACCGTTTCGCCACGCTCGGCGTGCGCCCGGGTCCACCGTCCCACCGCATGGCCACCATTCCCT
This sequence comes from Opitutaceae bacterium, assembly GCA_044375835.1. GTDB lineage: Bacteria > Verrucomicrobiota > Verrucomicrobiia > Opitutales > Opitutaceae > ER46. Next base: position 5,053 of record JBILLY010000255.1, on the reverse strand, counting down.
ACAAGATCGCCGTCTTGGTCTTCCTCGAAAACGCCGCCGGCGACCAACTCCTGCTCCTCCGCGCCAAACCGCCGAACCTCGGCATCTGGAGCCCCATCGGCGGGAAGCTCGAGACCGCCACCGGCGAGTCGCCGTTCGAGTGCGCCGTGCGCGAGACCTTCGAGGAAACCGGCCATCGCGTGAAGGCCGACCACCTGCACCTCTTCGCCATGATCGCGGAAAAAGCCTACGAGGGCCAAAGCCACTGGCTGATGTTCCTTTTCCGCTGCCGCATCCCCCTCCCCGCCCTGCCGCCCGCGATCGACGAGGGAAAATTCGGCTTCTTCAGCCGTGCCGCCATCGAGACGCTCCCGATTCCCGAGACCGACCGCACCGCGCTCTGGCCGATCTTTGACCGCTACAAAGACCGCTTCGTCGCCCTCAAGGCCGACTGCGCCCCGGGCAAACCGATCGCGATCGAGATCGAGCAGATCACGCCGTCGCCGTAAGGCCGAGCGCGCCCGCCGGCACCGCGCGGCCGTCGGCGGACGCGTGTTCGCCGGCGCGGCGGCACGGGTTTTGCCACCGCCGCGGGCGTCCGGGCTCGGTCTGGCCGCCCCTGCTTGAGATTGGCGCGTGCGCCGCCGCCATGGCACGCCCGCTGCGTCACGAAGCCCAATCCACGCTTGATTTCCCCCTCCTCCGCCAAACACTCCACCGTTTTTCCATCAACCGAACGACCTTCCGTGAGCAAGAAATCGACTGCCTCCGCCGAGAAAAAGCCCGCGCCCGAAGCCAAGCCCGCCGACTTCGCCCTGGCGCCCATCAACGCCCGGCTCTCGCGTGACGAGAAGATCGAGCTGCACCGCAAGATGGTGCGCATTCGCCGCTTTGAGGAGCGCAGCCTCCGCGCCTACCAGGCGAAGAAGATCGGCGGCTTCCTCCACCTCTACATCGGCCAGGAGGCCGTCGCCGTCGGTTGTTGCTCCCTGATGGGCAAGCACGACCACGTCATCACCGCCTACCGCGACCACGGCCACGCCATCGCCGTCGGCATGGACACCAAGCCCCTCATGGCCGAGCTCTACGGCAAGGCCACCGGCTGCTCCAAGGGCAAGGGCGGCTCGATGCACTACTTCGCGCCCGACAAAAATTTCTGGGGCGGCCACGGCATCGTCGGCGGCCAGATCCCCCTCGGCACCGGCCTCGCCTACGCGCTGAAATACAAGGGCCTCAAGGGCGCCGCGATGGCGTTCATGGGCGACGGCGCGGTCAACCAGGGTGCTGTCCACGAAGCCTACAACCTCGCCTCCCTCTGGAATCTGCCCGTCGTCTTCGTGATCGAGAACAACGGCTACTCCATGGGCACCAGCCAGGCCCGCTCCTCCGCCGGCCAACTCGCCCAGCGCGCCGCCGGCTACGACATGGAGTGGGGCCAGTGCAACGGCCACGACGTCTACGAGGTCCGCGCCACGATGGATCACTTCCTCGCCAAGGCCCGCGACCAGCAGCGCCCGAGCACCGTCGAGATCGACACCTACCGCTACCGCGGCCACAGCGTCGCCGACCCCGACAACACCTACCGCTCCAAGCAGGAGATCGAGGAGTATCGGAAAACCAAGGACCCGATCCAGGTCTTCCAAAACAAGCTCGTTGCCGAAGGCGTGCTCGACGAAGCCCTGATCGAGAAGATCGACGCCGAAGCCCGCGCCGAGGCCGACGCCGCCGCGGACTTTTCCGAGATCAGCCCCTACCCGACGCCCGCCGACATCCAGACCGACGTCTACTGGGAGTCCGACAATCCCGCCGAGCGCAAATCCCAGGGCCGTCTGTTCTTCGAATAAAAGGTCATGGGTGAGGGGTCATAGGTCATAGGCCCGGTCTTCACCCATAACCCATCACCCATTACCGATCACCCGTTTCCGTTTTTCCATGCCTCTCATCACCTACCGCGAAGCAGTCCGCCACGCCCTCGCCGAAGAGCTTGAACGCGATGCCAACGTCGTCGTCATGGGCGAGGAAGTCGCGCAATTCAACGGCGCCTACAAGGTCACCGAAGGCCTCCTCGCCAAGTTCGGCCCCCAGCGCATCGTCGACACGCCCATCTCCGAGGCCGGCTTCATCGGCATGGGCATCGGCGCCTCGATGCTCGGCGTCCGCCCCGTCATGGAGCTGATGTTCTGGTCGTTCTACTCGGTCGCCTTCGACCAGATCCTGAACAACGCCGCCAACGTCCGCTACATGTCCGGCGGCCAGATCAACTGCCCGATCGTCATCCGCGGCCCCGCCAACGGCGGCACCAACGTCGGCGCCACCCACTCCCACACCCCGGAAAACGTCCTCGCCAACCACCCCGGCGTGAAGGTCGTCGTCCCCTCCACCGCCTACGACGCCAAGGGCCTGCTCAAGTCCTCCATCCGCGACAACGACCCCGTGTTCTTCCTCGAGAACACCATGCTCTACGGCGAAAAAGGCGAAGTCCCCGAGGGCGAATACACGATTCCGCTCGGCCTCGCCGACGTGAAGCGCGAGGGCAAGGACCTCACCATCGTCACCTACGGTCGCAGCGTGCACCACTCGCTCGCCGCCGCCGCCATCCTCGAGTCCGAGCACAAGATCTCCGCCGAGGTCGTCGACCTCCGCACGATCCGCCCACTCGATTTCGACACCGTCGCCAAGTCCGTCGCCAAGACCCATCGCGTCCTCATCGTCGAGGAGCAGAAGCCCTTCGCCAGCGTCGGCTCGCAGCTCGCGTTCATGATCCAGCGCGAATGCTTCGACGACCTCGACGGCCCGATCCACCGCCTCGCCACCGTCGACGCCCCCGCGATTTACAGCCCGCCGGTCGAAGTCGAACAGCTCCCCAATCCCCAGCGCGTCCTCAAAGCCGCCCTGGCCGCGATGGCCTGAGCAAAGCCGCGGAAAGCGATCAGCTTGAAGCCGGACGCGCCCGAACCCTCCCAACACCCACGACATCCTTTCGAGCTCTGAGCCCAACGCTTGCAGCTTGCTGCCTACCGCTACCGCACCATGGCCAACATCATCGAAATGCCGAAACTCAGCGACACCATGACGGTGGGCACGCTGGTCAAATGGTTGAAGAAGGAAGGCGATGTCGTGAAAGCCGGCGACATGCTCGCCGAGGTCGAGACCGACAAGGCCACGATGGAGCTCGAGTGCTTCTTCGACGGCACGATCCTGAAGATCTTCGCGCCCGCCGGCTCCCAGGTCGCGCTCGGCGCCGCCCTCTGCGCCGTCGGCAAGCCCGGTGAAACCGTCGCCGCGCCCGCGCCCAAGGCCGCACCCGCCGCGGCCGCGCCGGCTCCGTCCGTCGCCCCCGCTCCCGCCCCCGCCCCGGTCGCTGCGCCTGCCCCCGCGCCGGTGGTCGCCGCGCCGGCACCCGCTCCCGTCGCACCCGCCCCCGCCGCTCCCGCCGGCCGCATCCGCATCTCTCCGCTCGCGAAGAAACTCGCCGCCGAAAAGAAGATCGACGTCGCCCGCGTCACCGGGTCCGGCCCCGGCGGCCGCATCGTCCGCGCCGACATCCTCGCCGCCGAGAAAAACGGCACGGCCTCCGGCCCCGCTGCACCCCGGTCCGGCTCGTCACTCGCCACCGGTCACTCATCACTCCTCCAGAAAGGCCCCGTCCAGGAAGAGCGCCTCGTCCCCGTTTCCACGATGCGCGGCGTCATCGCCAAGCGCATGGTCGAATCGACCACGACCATTCCCTACGTCTACCTCGACATCGAGATCGACGCCGAGCCGCTCCTCGCCCTGCGCCAGCAGCTCAACACCGGCCTCGAGAAAGAAGGCGTCAAACTCTCGGTCAACGACTTCGTCCTCAAGGCCAGCGCCGAAGCGCTCCGCAAGGTTCCGACCGTCAATTGCTCCTGGGAAGGCACGCACATCCGCCACCACGGCGCCGCGCACGTCGCGTTCGCCGTCGCCCTCGAAGACGGCCTGATCACGCCCGTCATTCGCGACGCGCATGTAAAGAGCGTCTTCCAGATCAGCAGCGAAGTGAAAGTCCTCGGCAAGAAGGCCAAGGAGAAGAAGCTCGTCCCGGCCGAATTTACCGGCGGCACCTTCTGCGTCTCCAACCTCGGCATGATGGGCATCCCGAAGTTCACCGCCATCATCAACCCGCCCAACGCCGCCATCCTCGCCGTCGGCACCACGGTCACCAAGCCCGTCGTGAAGAACGGCCAGATCGTCGTCGGCCAGACGATGACGGTCACCTTGAGCTGCGACCACCGCGTCTTCGACGGCGCCGTCGGCGCGCAATTCCTCGGCGCCTTCAAGACCCTGCTCGAGAGCCCCGCGCTCCTGCTGGTCTGAGGTGCCGCCCTCGGGACGCTTGCGGCCGGAGCCGCCAATACTACCCTGCTCGCCATGAGCGTTGCCGAACTCAAAGCCCAAGCCGACGCGTTGTCGCCCGCGGAACTGGACGACTTGGCGCGGCATGTCCGCGCCCTTGCCCTCAGGAAGGATCCGCGCAGACAAGGCGCTCTGAACCAAGCCGCACTCAGCTCGAGTTGGCTCACGCAGGAAGAATTCGAAAAGCACCTGGCCGACTTGGATCGCGGCGGCCGGTGAACTATCGATTTGTAATCGAACAGACGGCGGCCGAGACAATCTTCGCTCTTCGAGCGCGTGAGCGCCGCTTGCTCCAGACTGCCTGCGCGGTAGTCGCCCGCGATCCGCATCGAACGCCCGATCTCGAGGAAATCGGCAGCGACGGGCGGCGCCATCTCACGCGCTTCTTCGGCCCCTTCTCCGTGACCTATTGGGTGGACGATGCCGCGAAAGAAGTTCGCATTGCCCTCATCTTTTGCGACTGAGCCCCGTTCCACCGATCATGAAAAAGACGTTCTCCATCCTCCATCCGCGCAAGGCCCCGGCCCGCGTCGTCGACACCATCAAGCACGACATCCGCAACTATGTGCAACGCGAGCGCCGCAAGCCGCTGCCCGAGGGCTTCGATCGGCTCGAGTTCACCTGCAAGGTCGGCCCCAACGCCGCCGCCGCCGAGGTCACCGCCCTGCCCATGATGTCGCGCATGATCGACTCCGTC
>JBILLY010000253.1:0-6673 GCA_044375835.1 Opitutaceae bacterium | reverse complement strand
GCACGCGGCTCAGCCCGTGTTTCGCGAAAGTATGATCCAGGTGCCCGAGAAAACGGGCATCCCGCTCGTCGTCGCGCGCGCCGGCGAGTATCGCATCCGTCTGGGGCACGTGCAGGCCGCGTTGTTTCCCGCGGGTGGCTGGCTCGGGCTCACCGACGGCACCCACATCTGGAAAGGGAAGGTCGACGCGGGCACGGCGGAGGTCGTGCTGAACGTGCCGTTGCCCGCCGGCCGCGTGACGCTCCGGCCGTGGGCCGAAGGCCGGACCGAGAAACTCGGTTACGTGCCCGTGGGGCTCGATCCCGGCTGCCGCGATCTCACCATCGAACTGATCCGAGTTTCCCCATGAATCACCGACTGCTCCCGCTGTTCCTGTTTTGGCTGCTTGCGTCGCTTTCGGCCCCGGGCGCGGAGGTCGCGCCGGCCCTGCGCATCCTGGGCGTCGAGCCGACGGTGCTCTTTCCCCGGCGCGAGCCCCTCGTGCAGATCGCGCACCTGAAGCTCGAGCATCCGGGCAACGCACCGCTGCGCGTCGAGGTGCGGGTGACGGTTGCGGGCGGCGCGCCGTCGGCCGTCCCGGCCTTGCCGCTCACGCTCAAGCCGGGGGTCGATACCTACGAGGTCCACATCCCCGATCTCGCCGCGCCGGCCGAGGTCGCGCTGGAGATCGCCGCGGGCGGGCGGGTGCTCGCGACGCACCGCCAGGCCTGGCAGCCCCAGCGAAAGTGGAAGGTCCACGTGGTGAAATCGTCGCACGAGGACATCGGCTACGAGCACTTCATTCAGATCAAACAGAAGGAGATCGCGGAATTCATCGACTTGGCGGCCGAGATCGGGCGGCCGCGCGTGATCGATGCTTCCGGTGCCAAGACCAACGTCGGTTACCACTATGTCATGGAGACCCTCCTCTTCGCGCGGAACTACATCGAGGAGCGGGGCGAGCCGGCGTGGCGCCGCCTCCTGAAGGAGCGGGTCACCGGCAGCGGAGGACTCTCGCTGATGGGGGCGCCGAGCGGCGTGCATACGCACTGGATGGACTACGAGCAGATCGCCCGCGTGGGCTATCCGGCGCGGCGCGAGATGAAGGACCGATTCGGACTCGATCTGCGCACGATCTTCATCGTCGACAATCCGAGCCTCTCCTGGTCCGGCATGCAGGCGTTTGCGGCGTCGGGCATCAAGTATGTTGCCCGGTTCGGCCAGCGCTGGCGCACGGGCAAGGTCAACAACTACCAAGCCAGCAAGCTGCCCGCGATTTTCTGGTGGCAGGCGCCCGATCGCGAGCATCGCGTGCTCTTCACGTGGACCCCCGGCTACAACATGTTTTTCTGGTGGGGGCAGACCAACGGCGGCTTCAGCGGCGATCTCCGCGGTTATCCGGCCCGCTGGGTCAACAACCAGTTGCGCATGATGGAGGACGGCGGCGTGCGTGGGCCGTATCCCTACGACGCGATGATCGTGCCGGACTATGTCGACCACGAGACGCCGAAATTCGACGAGCGGATCTACCGGCTCTGGCGCGAAACCTACGCGTATCCGGAAATCCGGTTCGAGCACCCGGAGAAGTTCTTCACCTACATCGAGACGAAGTATGGTGCCGGATTGCCGGTGCTGAGCGGCGACCTCAACAACTTCTCCGCCGACTATTCGGCGATCGATCCGGACGCGCAGGGCGAGAAACGCCGCGCGGCGCGGCTCCTGCCCGTGGCCGAGGGTCTCGGCGTGCTCGCCGGTGTGGCCGACCCGCGTTTCGCCCATCTGCCGGCGGATATCGAGCGGACCTATACGCGGATGTTCGACTTCGACGAGCACTCGTGGCCCACGCTGCCGCAGGTCTCGGATGAGCAGTTGTTCAATGCGGCGTGGGTGAAGCGTCAGGAGGCGACGCGGGCGCTCCGGGCGGCGACAGCGGCGTTCGAGCGCGCGGGCGCGGCGCTGGGCCGGCAGATCGCAGCCGAGGCGCCGGGCACGTTGGCCGTCTTCAACTCCCTGCTGCACCCACGCACCGATCTCGTCGAGTGGTCGGGGTCGGCCACGGCGGTGCGCGACCTGCGGGACGGTTCCCTCGTGGCGTGCGAGCCGGCCGGCGAGGGGCGCGTGCGTTTCGTGGCGAAGGACATCCCGGCGTTCGGCTACGCGTTGTTCCGGCCCGAGACCGGCGCAGCGACGCCGGCGGCCGAGGCGGAGTTGAAGGCCGAGCCACTTGCGATCTCCAACCGGCATTATGTCGTGCGTTTCCATCCCGAGAGCGGCGGCGTGGTCTCGATCGTGGATCGGGCGAATGGGCGCGAACTGATCGACCGCGATGCGCCGTATCGGGCGAATCAACTCGTGCACGTGCACAAGGACGGACGCGAGACGCGGACGGGCTTCGAGTATTCCCCCGCCAAGGCCACGCGGATGGAGCCCACGGTGGGCCGCACTTCCGTGCGTTTCGATGTCTGGTTCGACGACGCCAAGCTGGGCGGTCGCATCCGCCAGACGGTGACGCTCCACGCCGGGCTCCGCCGCGTCGACTTCACGAATCGCCTCGAGAGCATCGACGTCATGTGGGCGCGCGAGCACGCGGACCGCTACCGTGACAACATCTATGTGGCGTTTCCGTTCGCGGTGCCGGGCGGGCAGATCCGGGCGGAGTATCCGGGTGGCGTGGTCCGGCCCTACCACGACCAGCTCCGCTGGGGCTCGCACGATTTCATCTACGCGAATCGCTGGATCGATGTGAGCAACGATGCCGGCGGCGTCACGCTCGCCTCGAACGAAGCGGGCACGTTCAGCCTCGGGGAGATCCGCTACAATGCGTTTTCGAACGACTACCAGCCGACGAAGCCGTGGCTCTTCAGCTACGCGTGGTCCAACCGGATGGCCGGGCTGCTCACGCTTCATCCCGACGACTGCAACGCCACGGTGACGTATTCGCTCACGCACCACGACGGTGCGTGGAATTCCGGCGCCGCCTCGCGGCACGGCTGGGCCGCGGGCAGCCCGTTGGTCGCGTTTCCCGTGACGGGTGGCCGCGGCGCGCGCTGGCCGGAGAAGGCGCGCAGCCTGCTCACGGTGAACGCTCCGAATGTCGAGCTCACCGTGCTCAAGGCCTCCGGCGAGGCGGGTCGCGGCTGGATCGCGCGCTTTGTGGAGACGGCGGGCACGCCGACGGAATTCGAGGTCGATGCGACGGCGCTCGGCATCGAGCGCGCGCAGGCGAGCAATCTCGTGGAGGACGACACGGGGCCGTTGCCGGTCGCCAACGGCAAGGTGCGGGTGACGGTCCGGCCCTTCGGTTTTGCGACTGTGCGGCTGCTGGCCGGGGCGCCCGCCGCCGCGGTGGGTCAGCTCAAGGTCGGCGGCGTCACCGACAGCACCGTGCGGCTCGCCTGGTCGCCGGTCGCGGGCGAGGACGTGGCCTACAATGTGTTTCGTTCCGAGGATCCGGAGGCGCCGGCCACGGCCTACACGCTGGTGGCGCGCACGACGCAGCCTGAGTTCTCCGATCGCGATCTGCATGTGGCGACGGCCTACCACTACCGGGTCGCGGCGGTGACGCGGGCAAACCTGCAGGGCCCGCCGAGTCCGGTGCTCGTGGTGCGCACGTCGGCGACCAACACCACGGCGCCGGTGCCGGTGCACGAGGCCGGCATCGTGCGGCGCGCGCCGGACACGCTTTTCGTCTATTGGCGCAAGCACCCGGAGCCCGACGTCGCCCGCTACCGGGTCTTTCGCAGCGAGCAGCCCGATTTCGCGCTCGCGGGACGCGAGCCGATCGCGGAGCTGCCGGCGACCTCGCTGTTTCTCCAGACGTATCGCGACGAGGGGCTCAAGCCCGACACGACCTACTATTATCGCGTGCAGCCCATCGACTGGGCCAACAACGTGCAGCCGGAGTCACCTGTGGTTGGCGCGACCACGCCCAAACGCTTTCCATGAGCCCAAGTTCCTTCGACGGGAAAAACTTCGATGTGGCGGTCTGTGGCGCGGGGAGTGCCGGCATCGCGGCGGCCTATGGGGCGGCGCGGGCCGGGGCGCGCGTGATCCTGCTGGAGCGCCATGGCTACGGCGGCGGCATCGTGACCGCGGCCATGATCCACACCCTCGACGCGATCAAGAGCTGCCTGGATCACGGCATCGATGTGGTAGGCGGCTTCGCGCGGGAACTGATCGACGAGACGCTCGCGCTCGGTGGCGCGGCGACGCCGGACAATCCCGGCGAGGCGCTCACGTTGCACCCGGAGATGTATAAAGTGGCGATCGACCGGCTGCTGGCGCGCGCCGGTGTGACGGTGCTTTTCCACGCGCCGGTCTGCGGCGTGCTGCAGGCAGGGGAAACGGTCACGGGGGTCGAAGCCGCGCTGCGCGACGGCCGCGCGCGGATCGCCGCGCCGGCGGTGATCGACGCGACGGGCGACGCGGAGATCGCGCATCACGCGGGCGCACGCTGGACGCTGGACCGCGATCTGCAGGCGATGACGTATCATTTCCGGCTCGGGCGCATCCGCGGGAACTACACGTGGAGCGAGTGGGAAGCGGTGCTCGGCCGGGCGATGCAGGCGGCGCACGCGGAAGGGGAGATCAAGGTCTTCGGCGGGCCGTGGATCATCCGGCTCACCGAGGGCGAAATCTCGATCAACTCGACGCGGGTTTACGGCAATCCGGTCGATCCGCTCGCGGTGTCGCGCGCCGAGGCCGAAGGCCGCCAGCGGATGCTCGATACGTGGCAGATTCTGCGCCGCCGCGTGCCGGAGCTGCGCGACAGTTACATCCTGTCCGGAGCGTCGCAGCTGCACATCCGCGAAAGCCGCAAGCTCTGTGGAGAGTATGTGCTGACGGAGGACGACATCCGGCTCGGCACGGTGTTTCCCGATGCGGTCGCGGTCGGCGCGTGGCCGATCGACATCCATCCGACCAACGGATTTGTCGGCGTGCATCCGCACAAGGATGCGGCGCCGGTGCCCTATGAGATCCCGTATCGCTGCCTCGTGCCGGAGTCGGTCGACGGGCTGCTGGTGGCCGGGAAACCCATTTCGACGACGCACCGGGCCCACGGATCGACGCGTGTCCCGGGCACCTCGCTCGCGACCGGGCAGGCGGCCGGGGTGGCGGCGGCGCTCGCGGTGCGGGACGGGGTGCCTTTGCGCCGTGTGAACGTCGCCCGGCTGCGCGAGGTTCTCATGCAACAGGGCGCGGTGGTGTCGGCACCGGATCGGCACGCGGTATGAACGTCATGGCAACCGGCACCGCTCCGAGTTACCGCAGGCTACGCTGGTGGGTGGTCGCGTTGCTGTTTTTTGCGACCGTCATCAACTACGTTGACCGGCAGACGCTCTCGATCCTCGGCACGACGTTGCGGGAGGAGCTCAAGCTCACGGAGCAGGATTATGCCAACTGCGTCTCGGCATTCCTGCTCTCGTATGCGGTGATGTATTCGGTGTCGGGTTGGCTGATCGACCGCATCGGCGTGAAGATCGGCGCGGCGGCATGTGTGGTCTGGTGGTCGGTGGCGGCGGCGCTGACGGGCCTCGCGCGCGGACCGCTGAGCCTCGCGGCATTTCGTTTCCTGCTCGGAGTCGGCGAGCCGGGGATTTTTCCCGCGGGGATGAAGGCCTGCGGCGAATGGTTCCCCGGGCGGCTCCGGGGCACGGCGATCGGGATCTTCTCCTCCGGGTCGTCGGTGGGCGCGATCATCGCGGCGCCGCTCGTGGTGTGGATGACACATCACTGGGGATGGCGGATGGCGTTCGTTATTCCCGGCGTGGTGGGCTTGGTTGTGTGGCTGCCGCTCTGGCTCGCGGTTTATCGCCATCCCCGCGCCACGCGGATGGACGCGACGGATGCGGCGGAACTTGAGCGCGAGAACCGCCCGGGCGAGCGCCGGCCGTGGCGCGCGCTGCTGCGGGAGCGAAAGGTCTGGGGCTTGGTGCTTGGCCGCGTCGGCGCGGATCCCGTGTGGTATCTTTACCTCTTCTGGCTGCCCGACTACCTGCAGCGCGTGCGGCATCTCAGCCTCGTGGAGATCGGGCTCTATGCGTGGATCCCGTTTCTGTTCGCGGATTTCGGCGCGATTTTCGGCGGGATGATTTCCGACCGCCTGATCAAGCGCGGTTGGGCCGCACCCCGGGCCCGTTTCGCCGTGCTGTGCGGCATCGCCGCGGTGGCGCCGCTGGGCGCGGCGGTGGGCTTCATCGAATCCACGCCCGTCGCGATGGCGGTGATCTGCGTGATCGCATTCCTCTGCCAGGCGTGGTCGACCAACATGGCGACGCTGGTGCCCGATCTCACACCGCGGCACGAGACTGCGAGTGTCATGGGGCTGTTGGGGACGTCCGGCAGCGTGGGCGGCATCGTGTTCTCCCAGGTGCTCGGCTTCTCGATCGGTTTCTTCGGCTACGCCTCGGCGTTCGTGCTCGCGGCCGTCCTGCATCCGCTCTCGTTGCTGCTGCTGTTTGTCTTTTTGCGACCGACGCTGCGCGCGGCGGCGGAATCCGCCGAGACGCCGGTCGGGCGCTGACTAACGCTGCGCGCGCGGAGCCGGTAGGCTGAGTGTCCCGAGGCCCATTCTCTCTTCCCATGAGTTACCCGATTTCCCGCACGTTGCAGGCCGACGTGGTTGTCGTCGGCGGCGGCACCGCCGGTCTGGCCGCGGCCGTCACGGCCGGCCGCAAACGCCTGAAAGTGCTGC
>JBILLY010000381.1:0-5189 GCA_044375835.1 Opitutaceae bacterium | reverse complement strand
GCCGTTTCAGCTCCTGGTAGTGCGGCTCGAATTGCAGCCGGTAGCCGATCGAGAGCTTCACCTTGTTCAGCCGGCACGCCGTCATCATCGCGCCGCAATCCGCCACCGAGTTCGCCATCGGTTTCTCGCAGATCACGTGCTTCCCCGCCCACGCCGCCGCGATCGTGTGCTCCGGATGGAGCGAGTTCGGCGTCACCACGTAGACGATGTCGATGTCCTTGTTGTCCGCCAGCCGCGCCATCGTCGCGTAGCTGTAGATGTTCTTCTCGGGAAACCCGAACTCCTGCGCCCACGCCGCGCCTTTCGCCGGTGTCCCCGTGATCACGCCGCGCAGCTCGCAATTCTGCGTCAACGTCATCGCCGGCTTGAGTTGCCCCGTCGCGTAGCCGCCGAGCCCGCAGATCGCCACGCCCAGCTTCCGGCCCGGCGTCCCGCCCGCCGCGCCGCGGGCCTCGCCCGCCAGCACCACCGCGCCCGCGCCGGCCGCCACGCGGCCCAGAAAATCACGACGCGACACGACCGGGCCACCGCTACGACGGGGAGTATTCATGGGGGTGCGGCCGACACTGCGCGCCGACCCGCGCCGTTCAACACCGTTTGCCCGCACCGCCCGCCGCGCGCCGACTTTTCCGTTGCGCCGCCCAGCCCCGCCGCGATGAATCCCCGGCCTTTCCCGCGCGTCTAGCGGCGCGCCCCGCCCCCTCTTCCCCATGAAACTCCGCACCCTCGCCTCGCTCCTGGCCGCCTCGGCCCTCGCCGTCTCCGCCCACGCCGCCGACAACACGCTCACCGCCGCGGAAAAAGCCGCCGGCTGGACGCTCCTTTTCGACGGCAAGTCGTTCTCCGGCTGGCGCGGCTACGCCGGCAAACCCGTCGCCGGCTGGGAAGTCGTCGACGGCACCCTCAGCTGCATCTCCAAGGCCCGCCGCCCCGAGATCAAGGGCACCGAACTCATCACCGAGAAGAAATACCGCGACTTCGAGCTCACCTGGGAATGGAAGCTCCCGCCGGCCGGCAACAACGGCATCAAGTATTTCGTCACCGAGGCCCGCCCCAAGTCCCCCGGCCACGAATACCAGATGCTCGACGACGTCGGCCACCCCGACGGCAAGATCGGCGCCCATCGCCAGACCGCTTCCTTCTACGAGGTCCTCCCGCCCGCCGCCGACAAGCCCCTGCGCAAGCCCGGCGAGTGGAACCAGTCCAAGCTCGTCGTCCGCGGCACCACCGTCGAACACTGGCTGAACGGCAAAAACGTCCTCACCTACGAACTCGGCTCCGAGGCCGTCAAAGCCGGCATCGCGAAGAGCAAATTCAAAAACGAAAAAGGCTTCGGCGACAAAATCGACGGCCACATCATGCTTACCTACCATCAGGACGACTGCTGGTATCGGAACATCAAGCTCCGCGAGCTGAAGTAAACGCCGCCCACCGCACCGCGGTCATCCCGCACCGCGGTTCCCGCCCCTCTCCCCGACGCCGCGAGCCCGCCTCGCGGCGTTTTCTTTTTCCCCACCCGGCGACCGCGTCGCGGCTCGAAGCCGACCTCGGCCCGGTCCGGCCCATCGCAACGTCCCGCCACGAAGGGACTATTCCGAGGTGGGGCCGGATCTCCGAGCCGGCCCGGGTTGCACGGGGGATCCGCCCTGCGGCGCTCACCCGCTTGCGGAAATCCGGCTTCGCGTCCCCTGAAGTCCAGACGTCAAGGAGCGTCGACTCAGGTCGCTGCGGCCGGCGTCGTCTTGTCCGCATCCGGCTCCAGCGGCGTGATCGGATCGATCAGCAGCCAGAAAAACGCCCCGAGGAAGTAGATCGCCGACGAGATCGCGAACACCAGTTCCCAGTTTTTCGCCGTGCCGGTAGCGGTCGTGACCGTCGTCGCCGCCAGCACCAGCCCCACGACAAACGGCCCGACCATGCCGCCGAAGTTGCCCATCATGTTCATGCTGCCCGAAACCGTGCCGGCGTATTTGCCGCCGATGTCCATGCACGACGACCAACTGCCCGGCATCGTCATGTCGTTGCAGAAACTCGCCATGCCCATCGCCAGCATCGCGAGCAGCGGATCCTTGATGTAGAACGACGTCATCAGCAGGCCCGAGGCCCCCGCGAAACCGAGGAAACCGAACGTGCGCCGCACCTTCACGACACCCGCGCCGCCCGCGATGAGCTTCGTCGAGATCATGCCCGCGAACAGTGAGCCGAACCCGCCGAAGAACAGCGGCACGCCCGCCAGCACGGCCTTGAGGATCGGCTGGATCAGGTCCGGCCGCACGCTGCCTTCCATCTGCGCCGCGAGCCAACGCAGGAAATCGTTGGAGAGGATCGGGCGCCCGTTGGTGTTGAGATAGTCCGGCAGCCACGTGACGAAGAAATACCAACCGTAGCTCAGGCAGAAATACTGGCCCCACAGCAGCCACATGCTCGGCTTCGTGATGAGTTTGCCCCACGGCACGTTGCCGTGCCCCGTCGCGTTGGCCTCGTTTTCCTTCAGCAACTCCAGCTCGGCGGCGTTCACGCCCTTGTGGTCGCGCGGATTGTCGCGGAACCACATCCAGAAAAAGACCGCCCAAATGACGCCCAAGGCCGCGAACACCTGGAAGGCCATGCGCCAGCTCATCACCGACATCACCAGCACGACGAGCAACGGCGTGAACGCGCCGCCCCAGCGCGCGCCCATCCACATCAGCGCCTGCGCCCGCGTGCGCTCGTCCTTCGGCAACCAGATGCTGAACGCTTTCGTGAGATTCGGAAAACACCCCGCCTCGCCCGCGCCGAAAAGGAAACGCGTGATCCACATTGAGACGAAATTCCACGCCCACCCCGTCGCCGCCGTGAAGAACGACCACCACAGCACCACGCGCACGAGCACCTTGCGCGCGCCGATCTTGTCGCCCAGCCAGCCCGTCGGGATCTCGAAGAGCGCGTAGGAAAAACCGAAGGCCGCGAAGATCGCGCCCATCTGCGCGTCGGTGAATCCCATGTCCTTCACGATCCCGTCCTTCGCCTGCGAGATCGCCACGCGGTCGATGTATTGGATCACCGCCAGCACGATCGCGTAGACGACGACGAAGTAGCGGGTGCGCGTGGCGCGCGCGGACGCGACGGTGAAAGCGGAAGACGACATGGGGCGGGAAGGGGAAAACGACGGAACCGGCCGGAAGACGGACCGGAATGCACCGAGGGTTCATCGTTGTCGCGATCTCCCCCGGCGATTGCACGACGAAAAGCGCCGCCCGCCCCGCGCCCCGCGCGATAAGACAAAAAAACCGCCGCCGGAAATTTCCGGCGGCGGCGAAAGGGTGCGGCACCCGGGCGCGGCGGCGCGCCTTACTTCTTCTTCTCGTCGGGCTTCTTGTATTGCTTGTGGCTGGCCTTCTGCAGGTCGCCGAGCTCGTTGCAGAGTTTCGCGGCCTCGTCGTTCTTGCCCGCCTTCAGCGCCGCCATCGTCGCGTCGACCTTGGCCAGGAACTTCTTCATGTCGGCCTGGTAATCGGCGACAAACTTCGCCTGATCGCCGGCGGGCTTGTCGGCCTTCATCGCCGGATCGAGCTTGATGGACGCTTCCGCCATGTCGCGGATCGTCTTCAATTTCGCCAGCGAGTCCTCGTTCTTCGAGGCATCGTTGATCTGGCGGCGCAGCGCGCGGAAGGCGCCGCCCATCTTTTCCATCTTGGAACCCAACTCGGTTTCCTTGTTGGCGGCATACGCACCCGTGCCGAAGGCCAGGGAGCAAACGAGGGTAAGCAAGAGAACGCGGATTTTCATACTAAGTGAGGTGAGGTTGAAACAAACGCCGGCGAGCAAACGCAAACGCCGCCCGCGAGGGCAATCGGATTCGTGCGCGCGCCGAGCGCGGTGAGCCGGTTCCGACGCCGCCGCTCCGCCGCGTATTCAAAACTTTCGTTCGGTGCCTGCCGCCCGCCTCCCGCGCACTCCCCCCGCCCCGCCGCCGCTCCGCCGCACGCCTTCTGGGTTGCTCCGCCTCCGGGCGCCGCCTCAACTCGCCGCCCTTCCCGCCCCATGCACTCCCCCCTGTCCCGCCGCGATTTTCTCGCCCGCACCGCCGGTCTCGCCACCGCCACCGCTTTCGCCCCGCTCGCCCTCTCGGCCGCAACCGTCGCCCAACCGACCGCCTGGACCGTCGGCTGCTTCAACCGCCCCTGGACCAAGTGGAGCTACAACGAGACCCTCGACGGCATCAAGGCCGCCGGCTACGGCGTCACCGGCCTCCTTTCCCCCACCAAGGACGATCCGTTCACCGGCTCCGCCGCCACCCCCGAGTATCTCGCCGCGCTCAAGCAAAAGATCGCCGCCCGCGGCCTCGCCGTGAACATGACCGCCCTCCGCGTGAAGAACGGCGTCCCCCTCGCCGAGGCCGTCGCCGACACCCGCAAGCAGCTCGAGCACGCCGCCACCGTCGGCGTCCAATTCGCCCTCACCTTCGGCGTCGATAAGCCCGAGCACTACGAGCAGTATTTCAAGGTCATGGCCGACGCCGCCGCCTTCGCCCAGGAGCGGAAAATCAAACTCGTCCTCAAGCCCCACGGCGGCGGCTCCGGCGCCTCCGACGAGATCCTCACCGCCCTCAAGAAAGTCGGCCACGCCAACTTCAAGATCTGGTATGACGCAGGGAACATCATCTACTACACCGGCAAGGACCCCGTCGCCGAACTCGCCCCCATCGCCGAGCACGTCACCGGTTTCTGCGCCAAGGACTGCGGCGCGCCCAAGGGCGACGTCATGATCCAGTTCGGCACCGGCAAGGTCGATTTCGTCGGCGTCTTCAAGAAACTGAAATCCGCCGGCTTCAACGGCCCCGTCATGGTCGAGTGCTGCAAGATCGGCGCGACCCCGCAGGAGACCGCCGACCACGCCCGCGCCAACCGCCTCTTCCTCGCCAAAGCCCTCGCCGCCGTCTGAGCCGCCGGCCCTCCGCCGCCGTTCACCTCCTTCTTCCTCGCGGGCGCCCACTCGGCGCCCGCGTTCCTTTTCTCCGCCCGCCATGCTCTCCCTCGCCCGCCCGTCCGCCCTCCGCGCGCCCTTCGCCCTGCTCGTCGCCGCCTTTCTCGCCGCGACGCTCCGCGCCGCCCCCGCGCCCCTCCAGCCGGCCAAACTCGCCGCGATCGACACCGCCGTCGCCGCCGCCATCGCCGAGAAAAAGATCCCCGGCGGCGTCCTCTGGGTCG